>NZ_JBHVKN010000175.1:0-10848 GCF_042798075.1 Nocardioides sp. NPDC057772 | reverse complement strand
GCGAGAGGGGTCGGATGCGCCGACTCGGCGTTGTGATCCGGTTTACCCGAACCGACCCGAGATGTACGCCTCGGTGTCGGGGTTGTCCGGGTTGGTGAACATCTGCTTGGTGGGGTTGAACTCCACCAGGTGGCCCGGCTGGCCGGCGGCCTTCAGGTTGAAGAAGCCGGTGTCGTCGGAGACACGGGCGGCCTGCTGCATGTTGTGGGTGACGATCACGATCGTGTAGTCGGACTTCAGCTCGTGGATGAGGTCCTCGATCGCGGCGGTCGAGATCGGGTCGAGGGCCGAGCACGGCTCGTCCATGAGCAGCACCTCGGGCTGGACCGCGATCGCGCGGGCGATGCAGAGCCGCTGCTGCTGACCACCTGAGAGGCCCATGCCGGGCTTGCCGAGACGGTCCTTGACCTCGTTCCACAGGTTGGCGCCGCGAAGCGCCTTCTCCACGATCGCGTCGGCCTCGGGCTTCTTGATCCGCTTGGAGTTGAGCTTGTTGCCGGCGAGCACGTTGTCGTAGATCGACATCGTCGGGAACGGGTTGGGCCGCTGGAACACCATGCCGACCTTGCGGCGCACGGCCACCGGGTCGACGTTCGGACCGTAGATGTCCTGGCCGGCAATCTGGATCTTGCCCTCGACGTACGCGCCGGGGATGACCTCGTGCATCCGGTTGAGGGTGCGCAGGAAGGTCGACTTGCCGCAGCCGGACGGACCGATGAAGGCCGTCACCGACTTCGGCTTGATGGACATGGAGACGTCCTCGACGGCCTTGAAGTCGCCGTAGAAGATGCTGGCGTCCTTGACTTGAATGGACATGTGTTACTCCTAGCGCCCGGTCTTGGGGGCGAAGATCGTGCCGACGATACGGGCGATGAGGTTGAGGACCATGACGAGGATGAAGAGCACCAGTGCTCCACCCCAGGCGTAATCGACGCCCTTCTGCGTGGCCTCGGACAGCTGGGTGTAGATGAAGACTGGCACGGTCATCATCGGGCTGTCGTCGAAAGCGCTGGTGTTCATGTTGGGGTTGAACCCCGAGGCGACCAGCAGCGGAGCGGTCTCGCCGATCACGCGCGAGATGGCGAGCACGACACCGGTGACGATGCCGCCGATCGCGGTCGGGAGCACCATCTTGGTGATGGTGCGCCACTTCGGCACACCGAGGGCGTAGGCAGCCTCCCGCAGATCATCGGGGACCAGCTTGAGCATCTCCTCGGTCGAGCGGACGACGGTCGGGATCATCAGCAGCGAGAGCGCGACACCACCGCCGAAGCCGAAGCGCGTGCCGGGCCCGACGAGCAGGGTGAAGAGCGCGAACGCGAACAGACCCGCGACGATCGACGGGATGCCGGTCATGACGTCGACCAAGAACGTGATCGCCTTGGCGAGGCGGTTGCCCTTGCCGTACTCGATCAGGTAGATCGCGGTCATGATGCCGATCGGGATCGAGATCAGCGCGGCGATGCCGGTGACGATCAGGGTGCCCATCAGCGCGTGGTAGAGACCACCCTGCTCGTCGCCCGTGACCGAGCGCATCGAGTAGGTCAGGAACTCCGGGTTGATGGTGGCGGCGCCACGGGCGAAGACCATGTAGACCAGCCAGATCAGCGGGATGACCGCGACCCCGAAGGCCGTCCACACGAGCCCGGTGACCAGCTTGTCGGTCGCCGAGCGCTTGTTCTCCACCAGCAGGGCCCACAGCGGGTAGCCGATGAGGAACGCGAGCACGCCGATGACGACGGCGCCGACGATGCTCAGGCCGAGCACCAGCGCCAGGCCGCCGAGAGCGATCGCGGCGATGCCGACCAGCCACTGGGCGCCGCGAGGGAGCGTGGCGTGGGACAGCTTGGTCTCTTCGTTCGAGAGCTCGGTGTTGCTCACTTGGCCCTCCCTCGGGCGACGATCCAGCGGGCGAGCGCGTTGACCAGGAAGGTGAAGGCGAACAGCACGAGGCCGGTCGCGATCAGCACCGACAGCCGGTCGGGCGTGCTCTCCTTGTAGCCCTGGGCGATGTACGCCGCGATGGTCTGCGGGTTGGTGGTGCCGATGATGAACAGCGAGATGAGGACCTTCGGCGAGGCGATCATCGCGATCGCCATGGTCTCACCGAGCGCCCGGCCGAGGCCGAGCATCACCGCGGACACCATGCCCGAGCGGGCGTAGGGGAAGACCGCGTAGCGGATCATCTCCCAGCGGGTGGCGCCGAGCGCCAGCGCCGCCTCCTCGTGCAGTCGCGGCGTCTGCGCGAAGACCTCGCGGCAGATCGAGGTGATGATCGGCAGGATCATCACGGCCAGCACGATCGAGGCGGTGAACAGCGTACGACCGTTGCCGGAGGGCTGGCCGTCGAAGAACGGCAGCCAGGCGAGGTTGTCGGCGAGCCAGGCGTGGGCCGGCACCAGGTAGGGGCCGAGCGCGACCGCGCCCCACAGGCCGAAGACGACCGACGGCACCGCTGCCAACAGGTCGATGACGTACGCCACGGGGACCGCGATCCGGCGCGGCGCGTAGTGGCTGATGAACAGGGCGATCGCCACGGAGAACGGCACCGCGATGATCAGGGCCAGGACGGCCGCGTACATGGTGGCGAACAGCAGCCGCACCACGAGGCCCGGGAACGAGCCCTGGCCGGTGTAGTGCTGCGCGTCCACGTTGAAGCCCGGGATGCCCTCGATGCCCAGGAAGATGAAGACGGCTGCCAGCGCCACCAGGATCAGGGAGGCGGCGGCCACGGCAAGGCCTCGGAAGACGACATCACCCACCGAGCCACGGCCGGACAGCTCCGACTTCGGGTCAACGCCAGGGTCGGCGCCGGGGTCAGCGGCGACAGTCACAAGGCATTCCTCGACTTTCTTGTTTCGGTTCTCAAGACAGCCGTACGGGCGGCGGCCGTAGCCACCGCCCGAACGGCGATCACGTCAGACTAGTCGGCACTTACTTGATCGCGCCGACGAGCTCGAGCGCCTTGTCGGCGGTCTCGCGGTCGAGCGGCGCGGTCCCGGCCTCCTCGGCGGAGACCTCCTGGCCCTCCTCGGAGAGGACGTACTCCAGGTAACCCTTCACGTTAGCCGCGTCCTCGGCGTTCTCGTAGGTCGGGCAGGCCAGCAGGTAGGAGACCAGCACGACCGGGTAGACGCCGGCCTCGGTGGTGTCGCGAGCGAGCTCGACGGCCATGTCGTTGTCGTTCAGACCAGCCGGCTTCGAGGCGCCCAGGATCTTCGCGGCGGCGTCGGCGGACGGCTCGACGAACTCCTCGCCGACCTTGACCTTGGCGGTGCTGAGGTCGTTCTCGGCCGCGGCGGAAGCGTCCACGAAGCCGATGTAACCGGAACCCTGCATGGCGGTCACGACACCGGAGGTGCCGTCGCCGCCCTCGCCGCCCTTGATGGAGGCGGGCCACTCACCCGAGGGCTCCTCGGCCCAGCCACCGGCGGCGGCCAGGTATTCGGTGAAGTTCTCCTGGGTGCCGGAGTCGTCGGCACGGTGGACCGGGGTGATCGCGGTGTCCGGCAGCTTGGCGTCCGGGTTGGTCGCGGCGATGGCCGGGTCGTTCCACTTGGTGATCTTGCCGGAGAAGATGCCGGTCAGCGTCTTGGCGTCGAGGTTGAGCTCGTCCACACCCTCGACGTTGAAGACGACGGCGATCGGCGAGACGTACGCCGGGACCTGGATCGGGTCGCCGCCGCACTTCTCCTTCGCGCCGGTCAGCTCGCCCTCGTCGTCGTTGAGCGCGGAGTCGGTGCCCGCGAAGAGGTAACCGCCGGAGATGAAGCCCTCACGGCCGGAGCCGGAACCGACCGGCTCGTAGACGACACTGAGGTCCGGGTTCGCGTCCTGGATACCGGCGACCCAAGCCGCCTGGCCCTTCTCCTGCGAGGTAGCGCCGCCACCCTTGATGGTGCCCGAGAGGGAGCCTTCTTCGCTGCCGCCGCCCGTGGGCTCGTTGCCGGCGCCACAGGCGCTGATAGCGAGAGCAAGGGCCGCAGCGGTGATGCCCGGGACGAGTGCCCGGCGCAGCGAGGTGGTGTTCACGCAAGTCTCCTGATTGATGAAGCAGTCGATTCGGAGTTGTCGCGATGACCGTAGGGACCGGAGGTGGACGGGAAACTCGGTGAAGGTGAACGCAGGCTTAACGAGGAACACAAAGTCGGTGGCAAATCAGTGTCAGTTCCGGGCACAGAAGATGAACAGGCAGGCCTCAAGCTTCTGTCAGGCCTGAAATGCCTCAACAGCTCGCACTTCACCTTCTTGCACATGCAGGACCACGAGCTCGCCCTTCGCCAGTTTCGGGTCGCGCACACCCAGCCCCTCGAAGATCCACGGCAGCACCGGTCGGTGCGTGCAGATCACCGTCGGAACGGCCAGGTCACGCAGAAGGTCCGCGGACAGGGCCGACACGCTACCTCCGTCCGCGCCCTCCTCGCTCAGCAGTCTCATCTGCTCAGACGGGATGCCCGCGAACCCGGCGTAGGGAGCGACCGACTGCGTACAGCGAGCACTCGTCGAGGTGATCACCCGGCGGATGTCGTAGGCCATCAGCACGCCGGCCAGGGTGACGGCCTGGGCGCGTCCGGTGTCGTCGAGCGGCCGCTCCTGGTCGTCCCGGAACCAGGCCGTTCGGCCGACGGCCGAGGCGTGGCGGAGGATCACGAGGGGCGTGGTGGGGTGACGTACGTCGTCGGCCTGCTGCAGCGTGTCCCGGTCGTGGGGATAGGTGAGCCGCTCGCGCGCCTTCTCCACCGACATCCACTCGACATCGTCGATCTCGTCGTTGATCTGGTAGCTGTCCACGTCGTCGTCGGCCCCGGACGCGATGCGGCCCACCCAGTAGTGGACCACCTTCTGCCCTGCCTCGACCGGGTAGCGCTGCTGCCGGAGCGGGCGACCGAGGGCGACCCGTAGGCCGGTCTCCTCACGCACCTCGCGGATCGCGGTCACCGGGACGGACTCGCCGGGATCGACCTTCCCCTTGGGGAAGGACCAGTCGTCGTACTTGGGTCTGTGGACCAACACCACCTCGGGCAGGTCATGGTGCTCGCGAAAAACCACTACGCCGGCGGCCGGGATCTCGGGCATGGGCACAGGGTATGTCGTACGGGCCAGCGGTTCGTCTAAGGTTCGTCGGGATGCTCCGCACCCCCCAGCTTCTCGACCGACCCCGGATGTGGGCCGGTCGTTCGTCCCGAGTCGTACGCGCCCACCCCCTGTTGACCATCGCGGTGGGCGTTGTCGTCGTCGCGCTCGTCATCTTCCTGGCCCGGGCGTGGGCGACCCGCGGGAGCGACCTGGACGAGGCGCTGCGGCTGGCTCCCGCCGAGGCGACGCGGGTCTCGTTCACCGACTGGGCCGCCATCCGCGAGAGCGTGGGCGCCGACCTCGATGCCGACTCCACCCCGGCGGAGGTCCACGAGCTGATCGACGAGGCCTACACGAAGGACCTCACCTCGACCTCGGTGCTCCCCGACGCCTCGGGCCTGCTGCAGCAGCACTTCGGCTGGTCACCGGCAACACTCGACTGGGAGCTCTACACCCAGTCGACCGAGGGCGCGCTGATGATCGGACACCTCGAGGACATGGACGCCGACCACCTGGTCGACCAGCTCACCTCGATGGGTTTCGCCGCTCCGGAGGACGATCCCGCCGACGGCGGCGTCTGGGACGGCACCCTGGTCCCGTTCTCCACCTTCACCGACTCCGGCATCGACTCCACGATCACCCCGCAGGTCACCTACATCGCCTTCCTGCCCGAACACGACCTCATCCTGGCCTCGGACGGCAGTCGCTACCTGAGCGACCAGGTCGAGAACCTCGGCGACGGCGACCTGCACGAGCCGATGACGGCCGTGGCCGACCGGCTCGGCGACCCGCTCTCGGCATTCATCTACGACGGCGACTTCACCTGCACCGAGATCGGGCTGGCCGGCGCATCGGCCGCAGACCAGGACCAGGCGGACGGGCTCATCGACGCCGCCGGCGACATCAACCCGATCACGGGCTTCGCGATGGCGGCCGAGCGCAACGGCGACGTGCGGGTCGCGATGTCGTTCGAGGACGACGACCAGGCGCGTACGAACGCCGACACCCGCGCCAAGCTCGCCGTCGGCCCGGCACCGGGTCAGGGCGGCACGTTGGACGAGCGGTTCGCGCTCGGGAAGGTCGCGGCCGAGGACGAGGTCGTCACCATGCAGCTGCAGCCGAAGGACGGTACAGCCGTGCTGTCCGACCTGGCGAACGGGCCGCTGCTCTTCGCGACCTGCTGAGGACTTACGGGATGATTCCCAGGATGCGGTCGATCTCCTCCTGGGAGAGGTGATCCTCGGACTCGCTCGCGGCGACGATGAGGTTGGTGGTGAGCTCGACCTCGAGGAGCAGCTCGGGATCTTCCAGCGTCACATCGAACTGGTCAGCCACGCTCGCCGCCTCCTCACGCCACCTTGAAAAGCTCGTCTTCACATCATCGCCCAGTCTTGGTGGATCTGCGCGCTGATCCACCAAGAACCACCAAAAGTTGTCACATCAAGCGTGACACAGAAGCCCGAAGGGGCTCCAATCAAACCACGAGATCAGACCACGAGGCCCCAGCCAAAAGGCTGGGGCCTCGTTGCAGATGATCAGTGTCGGCTCACGCCGAACCCGAGATCGTCTTGCTGATCAGAGAGGACGAACGTTCTCCGCCTGCGGACCCTTCGGGCCCTGCGTGACGTCGAACTCGACCTTCTGGTTCTCGTCCAGGGTCTTGTAGCCCTGCGTCTGGATCGCCGAGTAGTGCACGAAGACGTCGTCGCCGCCGTCCTCCTGCGCAATGAAGCCAAAACCCTTCTCGGCGTTGAACCACTTAACGGTGCCCTGAGCCATCTGCTCGTTACTCCTTAGTCGGGGCGAGAGGCCACCAGGTTCGGTAGCCCCGCATCAGGGGCGGGTGACACGTCGCTCCGACCTGTGTTCCCGAACCGAGGCCCGGGCGAGCACAGAGCAGAAACGCCGTTGGATCACAAACTCCGCAGGCGTCAGACCTTCTGGAACTTGCTCCTGTTGCGGGAGTGACACTAGCAACTCGCGAGCCGGTGCGAACCCCCCTTCGCCGATCGTTTTACGCGCGAAGCGGTGAAGGTTGTGCAACAGAGCCGTGAAACCGGCGCTCTTCGGGCCGCGTAGCGAAGCGTTCCGGACAGCACAAGACCCCCGCCCGAGGACCGGGCGAGGGTCTGCCGTGGTAGGCCGTGTCGGTCTCGAACCGACGACCCATGGATTAAAAGTCCACTGCTCTACCAACTGAGCTAACGGCCCGCCGGGAGTCTACCGGAGCAGACGTCGTGTCCTATTCGCGGACGTCCCGCGACGGCCTCCGTCGCTCACTGATGATCTTGGCGCATCGCTCGGCGGCGGCCGCACCCGTCAGCGCATGCTCGAGCAGGAGCTGCGTCCAGCGCTCGTAGCGGGCGACCTCGACCGGATCGGCGATCTCGAGATCGCCGGCGCTGGTCTCGAGGGTGACGATCCGGTCGCGCTGGTCCCAGCCGTGCTGGACCAGGACGGGGAAGCTGTCGAAGGGAACGATCCCGATGGTCGCCTGGGTCGTGGTCGCCAGCCTGGCGATCTGGTCGATCTGGGCGCGCATGATGTCCGGAGAGCCCACCAGATGGTGAAGGGCGGCCTCGCCGACGAGGATGGTGATCGACCGGCCACCCTCGTAGAGGATCGCCGAGCGTCGTAGCCTCGCGGCGACGATGGTGGAGACGTCGGCTTGCTCCACGTCGTCGCCCCGCGAACCACCCTCCAGGGCGAGAAGGGCGCGCGCGTAGTCGGGGGTCTGCAACAGCTCGGGAACACTGTGGGGCTGGAAGCTGGTCAGGACGGTCGCGGCCACCTCGGTCACGGCGTAGGCCTCTTGGCGCTGCTCCGCACCACCACCGGCGGGACGGGCGTCGCGGAACGCCGCATCCTCCTGCTCCGCCCGTGCACGCAGCGCGAGCAGCATCTCCCTGTCGGCACCGACGGCTGCGGCCCAGGCGCGGACCTCGGCCTCGGAGACGGCCTGTCGGCCCGACTCGATCTTCGACACCTTCGGCTGCGACCAGCTGGATCCCAGGGTCTCCGCCAGCCCGGCACCGGTCAGGCCGGCGGCGCGGCGGGTATCGCGGAGCGCATCGGTCAGCGCTTCCCGGGCTCGACGGCTGGGGCGAGGCACGGCGCATCCTCCTTCGGCGGGTTCGTCACGGCACCATCGTGCCTGATGGGCATAGCGTACGTCCAGATGCACATCATGGTTGGCAGGATCGAAATATTATGCTCAACTGTTCTTCGGGCTCGACGCCGACAGGAAAGGCAGTGCTGCGATGAGCATCCGACGAACCCGACCCGGGCGACCACGTCTCGTTCCCCCGACCACCACGTCCCCGCCACGCGAGCAGATCCTCCATGCCGCCGCCCAGCTCTTCGTCACCAAGGGCTTCGCGGGCACCTCGACACGCGAGATCGCCGACGCGGTCGGCATCAGGCAGGCCTCGCTCTACTACCACTTCACCAGCAAGGACGAGATCCTCGCCGAGCTCCTGGAGCGCTCCGTCCGGCCCACGGTCGACCAGGTCGAGCGGATCGAGCAGCTCGCCGCGCCCGAGAGCCCCGAGACCGCGCTCTACGCGCTGGCGCTCGTCGATGTCCGCACGCTCGCCGAGGCTCCGGACAACATCGGCCTGCTGGCCACCCATCCCGATGTGACCAGCAGCGAGGCGTTCGACGCCTTTCGCGGGATTCGCGCCGAGCTCGCTGACGCCTACGGACGGATCGCCCGGACCGCAGCGCCCGGCGTCGCCACAGCGGCTGAGCCGGGCCACCTCGGCGACATGCTGATGCACCTGGTCGAGGTCACCACCAGCCTCCGCGGCAGCGGCGTGCCGATCCACGACGCGACCGCCGCCGCCATCGCCTCGACCTGCCTCCGCGCCTGCGGGATACCCGAGAGTCGCATCGCCTCGGCGGCGGCATCAGCGGCGACTCTCCTCGACGACCTGCCGAAGAACCCTGGGCACCATTAGCATCGAGCCATGCCAGAGAAAGCGCTTTCCGTTGCCGTCCGCATCGACAGCACTCATCCCGCCCGCTCGATTCTGCGCATCCTTGCCCGGCGGCCAGGTCGGATGGCGTTGGCGATCGCGGCCTTCACGGTCAAGGAGATCCCGCTGTGGTTCCTGCCCGTGATCACCGCTGCCGTGATCGACATCGTGGCGACGGGTGGCAACGTGCGCGACGTGCTGCTCTGGTTCGCGCTCGGCACCATCTTGCTGCTGCAGAACTTCCCCCACCACCTCATCTACACCCGCCAGTTCATGACCGTCGTGCGCGACACCGGCGCGCTGCTTCGCAATGCGCTCGCCGCACGGCTGCAGAGCCTCTCGATCGGCTACCACTCCCGAGCCAGCTCGTCGGTGGTGCAGTCCAAGGTCGTTCGCGACGTCGAGAACATCGAGGTCATGCTCCAGCAGGTCACCCACCCCCTGCTCTCCTCGGCGATGGTGCTCGTCGGCGCGGTGACGATGACGGCCGTCAAGGTCCCCGAGTTCCTACCCGTCTACCTGCTGGCGATCCCGCTCGCGCTCGGCATGCGCTGGGCGTCGTCCCGCGGTTCCCGTGACCGCAACGAACACTTCCGCCGCGAGGTCGAGGGCTTCTCGGCGCGGGTCGGCGAGATGGCCACCCTCATCCCGATCACCCGCGCCCACGGCCTCGAACAGACCGCGGTCACCAAACTGGCGGCAGGAGCCGACGACGTACGCCGCGCCGGACTGCACCTCGACATGCTCAACGGCCGGGTCGCCTCGCTCTCCTGGGTCTCGATGCAGTTGCTCGGCGTCGCCTGCCTCGCCCTGGCCGCGGTCGTCTCACTGACCGGGTTCCTGCCGATCACGGCAGGGGAGGTGGTGCTGCTGTCGAGCTACTTCGCGCTCCTGACCCAGGGGCTGACCCAGCTGCTCATGCTCATCCCGGTCGCCGCCCGCGGCGTGGAGTCGGTGCGGTCGGTCGCGGAGGTGCTGGAGGAGCCCGACCTCGAGGACAACGAGGGCCGCCTGCGCGTGGACGCCTTGCGCGGCGACCTGATCCTCGACCATGTGCGCCACCGCTACCCCGGCGCCGAGGACGATGCCCTCCACGACCTGGACCTCACCATCCCGGCTGGCCAGACCGTGGCTTTCGTCGGCTCCTCCGGGTCCGGGAAGTCGACGCTGCTCAACCTGGTGCTCGGGTTCGTCCGACCGACCTCCGGTCGGCTGCTGATCGACGGGGTCGACGCCCAGGAGCTCGACTTCCGTACGGTACGTCGGCACGTCTCGGTGGTCCCGCAGGAGTCGGTGCTCTTCGAGGGCACCATCCGCGACAACGTCACCTACGGGAACCCCGACGCACCCGATGACGTCGTGCGCGCCGCTCTGCGCGACGCCAACGCACTCGACTTCGTCGAGGCTCTGCCCGACGGCTGGGACACTGTCGTCGGCGAGCGCGGGGCCAGGCTGTCAGGAGGACAGCGGCAACGGATCGCCATCGCCCGGGCCCTCGTACGCAACCCACGCATCCTGCTGCTCGATGAGGCCACCAGCGCGCTCGACCCGGAGTCGGAGGCTCTGGTCAAGGAGGCCCTCGGTCGGCTCATGCGCGGCCGGACGACGCTCGTCGTCGCCCACCGGCTGTCCACGATCCGGCAGGCCGACCGGATCGTGGTGCTGGAGCATGGCCGCATCGTCGAGCAGGGGTCCCACGACGACCTGCTGGCTCGTGCCGGCCGTTACGCCGCTCTCAACGCGACCCAGGCGGGCTGAGGACAAGAAAGCGGGCCCGACCAGCTCAGAGCTGGTC
>NZ_JBHVKN010000174.1:0-10880 GCF_042798075.1 Nocardioides sp. NPDC057772 | reverse complement strand
GCCATGATCAACAGACCGCGCGATGGAGCGCGGCGAGCCTCAGCGCTCCTCGCGGCACTCGACGTGGCGCCGCACCACCGGGTCGTACTTGCGCAGCACGAGCCGGTCAGGAGTGTTCCGACGGTTCTTCTTGCTGACGTAGGTGTAGCCCGTGCCCGCGGTGGAACGGAGCTTGATCTTGGGGCGTACGTCCGACGACCTGCTTGCCATGCTCAACCTCTAACGCTAATGAGAACGATTATCATCTGAATCATAGCGTGGAGAACAAGAGGGCGGGCGTCGGCGAACACGGCTAATCGGTTTGGTGATGATAACGGTTCTCATCTAGGTTGGGGCCCTCCCCACTGGAAGGCACAACATGATCATCCGCCCCCACCTGCGTGGCGCCGCGGCACTGGCCGCGGTCACGCTCGCCGCGACGGCCTGTGGCTCGTCGCAGTCCGCCGCCTCCGACACCTTGCGGATCGCCGGGCCGTTCGAGATCCACAGCCTCGAGCCGTCCGCGGACGGCTACTTCTTCACTCGGCTCCACGTCACCGAGACGCTGGTCACCGCCGACGTGGAGGGGAATCTCGTCCCCGGCCTGGCCACCGCGTGGTCGGCCGACGAGGCCAACAAGGTCTGGACCTTCGAGCTCGCCGACGGGGTCGAGTTCCACGACGGCGAGCCGATGACGCCCGAGAACGTCGTCGCCGTGCTCGAGAAGATGGCCGCCGACGCCGCCAGCCCGCTCGCCGACGTCGGCGTCGAGACCATCCGTGCCGACGGGAGCTCGGTGGTGATCGAGCTCAGCGAGCCGAACGTGTCCGTACCCGCGACCCTGTCCCACTACAGCACCGCGATCCTGTCCCCGTCGTCCTACGACCCGGACGGGAAGGTCGAGAAGATCGTCGGGACCGGTCCGTACGAGGTCGCGAAGGTGTCGCTTCCCTCGCGTATCGAGACCGTACGCGTCGCCGACTGGCGAGGCGAGGAGCCCGACGTCGAGAAGGTCTCGTTCCAGGCGGTCGGTCGCGCCGAGAGCCGTGCGGTCATGGCCACCGGCGGCCAGGCAGACGTGGTCTTCGGTCTCGAGCCGGCCGGCCGCGAGCGCGTGGAGAGCACCGACGGCGTGGACATGGTCTCCGCCCTGCAGCCACGCACCATCCTGATGAAGATGAACGCCGCCGATCCGGCCCTGAAGGACGTACGTGTCCGGCAGGCGATCAGCATGGCGCTCGACCGCGAGTCGATCGCCGAGGCGGTCCTGCGCGAGAAGGACATCGCCGCGACCCAGCTGCTGACCCCGACTCTGGAGGACTGGGACGCGGAGCTCGAGCCACTGACGTACGACGTCGAGAAGGCGAAGGCGCTGCTGGCCGAGGCCGGGTGGAAGGCGGGCGCCGACGGCACCGTCGCCAAGGAGGGGAAGCCGCTCACCCTCGAGCTGCTGACCTACCCGGACCGTCCGGAGCTGCCCGCGCTGGCGACCGCGATCCAGGCCGAGCTGAAGAAGGTCGGCGTGAAGATCGACGTCGAGGTCACGAACTCCAGCGAGGTGCCGGCCAAGCACGGCGACGGCAGCCTGCAGATGGCACTCGTCGCCAAGTCGTTCGCGCTGATCTCCGACCCGCTTCCCACCGTCGCCGACACCTTCGCCAAGGGCGGCTCCGACTGGGGCACCATGGGGTGGAGCGACCCGGCCGTCGACAAGGCGGTAACCGCGCTGATGGCCGGCGCCGAGGGTGAGGAGGCGGCTGAGCATCGCCGGACGATCGTGACGACCGCGCAGGCGCAGCTGCCGCTGGTCCCGGTCTCGTGGTACCGGATGAACGCCGCTGTCAGCGACCGCGTCGAGGGCTTCCAGATCGACGCGCTCGAGACCAGCTGGCGGATCACGGACATCGAGCTGGCCGAATGAGCCGCCTCGGTGGTGTGATCGCCCGCCGTGCCGCCCAGGCGCTGGCGGTGGCGATCGGCGTCTCGGCGCTCTGTTTCGTGATCACCCAGCGACTGCCGGGGGACATCGCCTACCGGATCGCCGCGGGACGCTACGGCTACGACATGGTCGACGCCGACGCTGCGGCCTCGGTCCGGGACGAGCTCGGGCTCGACCGGCCGCTGTGGCAGCAGCTGGGGGAGTGGGTCGTCGACCTGCTCCAGCTCGATCTGGGCCGGTCCCTGGTCACCTCTCAGCCCGTGCTGACCGAGGTGAGCCACTACCTGGCCGCCACGCTCCAGCTGGCCGTGCTCTCCATCGTGATCGCGGTGCTCGTCGGTGCCGGGATCGGCCTCGTCGCTGCCCGTCGACCCGGTGGCTTCGCCGACCGGTTCTCGTCGCTGTGGGTGGCCGGCGTGCGCGCCGTGCCGCCGTTCCTGCTCGGCCTGCTGCTGATGATCGTGCTCTCGGCCCAGCTGGGGCTCTTCCCGGCGGTCGGGCACGGCGACGGCGGCATCGTCCTCCCGGCGCTGACCCTCGGACTGAGCCTGTCCGGGCTCATCGCCCGGGTGACCCGCGACGCCGTGGTGGAGGTCCGGGGCTCGGCCTACGTGGAGTTCGCGCAGACCAAGGGGCTGCCCGAGAGGTGGGTGCTGGTGCGCCACGTGCTGCGCAACGCGGCCGTCTCGCTGGTGCCGTACCTCGGCGTGCAGTTCGTCGTGCTCATCGAAGGAGTCGTCGTGGTGGAGAGCCTCTTCGCCTGGGACGGGCTGGGCCACTCGCTGGTGCACGCCGTCTTCTGGCGGGACATCCCGGTCCTGCAGGCATCGGCCCTCGTCCTGGCGCTGCTGATCGTGCTGGTCAACACGCTGGTGGATCTCGCCGTGCTGGGTCTCGACCCCCGGCCGCGGGGACGGGCGGCGGTGAGCGCATGAGCATGCTGATGCTGGAACAGACCGTCGGGGCTCGTCCCGTACGGTCATGGACACGGATCGCCTCGCTGGCGGGGCTCGGGCTGATCATCGCGTTCGCGCTGATCGGACCGCTGGTGCTGCCGGATCCTGCGGTCCAGGACCTGGGTCGCTATCTGCAGCCGCCGTCGGTCGCCGACCCGCTGGGGACCGACGACTACGGCCGTAGCGTCGCCTCACGCGTCGCCCACGCGACCCGCGTCTCCGTGCTGCTCGCGGCGGTCTGCGTCGCGACCGCGCTGATCCTGGGCTGCGTCGCCGGCGTGCTGTCGGCGTGGTTCGGCGGCTGGGTCGATGCCCTGCTCCGCTCGATCTCGGAGGCCTTCGTCGCCGTCCCGGCGCTGCTCGTGGTGCTGCTGGTCTCGGCCCTGGCCGCGCCCGGATCGATGATCGCCCTCTACGTCGGCCTCGCGCTCGTGCAGTGGGTGGAGTTCTTCCGGGTGGTGCGCGCTCGCAGTGCTCTGGTGCTCGGCTCGCCGGCCGTGGAGGCGGCCGGGCTGCTGCAGCTCGGCTGGGTCCATGTCGTACGCCGCCACCTCTGGCCGGCCCTGCGGCCGCTCCTGGTGACGCTGTCCTCGCTGGGCATGGTCACCTCGATCCTGGCGATGTCGACCCTCGGCTTCGTGAAGGTCGGGCTGCAGCCGCCGCGGGCCGAGCTCGGGCTGATGATCACCGAGTCGTTCCCGTTCTACGACGCGGCGCCGTGGATGCCGCTGGCGCCGGTCGCGGTGCTGTTCTGCCTGACCATCTGCCTGTTGGGGCTGCGATCGGATGAGGAGGGGCGATGAGCCTGAAAGCCACCGGAGTGGTCGTACGTGCTGGCTCGCTCGTGCTCGCGGACGTCCCCGACGTCCACATCGAGGCCGGCAAGCCGCTCTCGATCGTCGGGGAGAGCGGGTCGGGGAAGTCGATCCTGGCCCATGCCCTGATGGGGACGCTGCCGCCAGAGCTGTCAGCGGTCGGCGCCCTGACGGTCGGGGACGCCTCCTTCGACCTGGCCGAGCGGGACTCCCGGCGCACGCTGTGGGGTCGCGAGGTCGTCCTTCTCCCGCAGGAGCCGGCGCTCGCGCTCGACCCGACGATGCGGGTGCGGGGTCAGGTCGCCGAAGGCGTCGCCGGCTGGAGGCCGCGAAGCGCCGGTGCGCTCGAGGCGGCCGACACGCGCCTGGGCCAGGTGGGTCTGGCCGGGGCCGGGTCGTCCTATCCGCACACCCTCTCGGGCGGGATGGCCCAGCGAGTGGCGTACGCCGCGGCCACCGTCGGTGGCGCGAAGGTGCTGATCCTGGACGAGCCGTCCAAGGGGCTCGACCGGGCAGCGGTCGACCAGCTCGCCGACCTGCTGCTCGACCACCTCGACGAGGGCGGTCTGCTGCTGACGATCACTCACGACCTGCGGCTGGCCCGCCGGCTCGGCGGCGAGGTGTTGGTCATGCGGGAGGCAGCTGTGGTCGAGTCGGGTCCGGCGGAGGACGTGCTCACCTCGCCGACGGAGGACTACACCCAGCGGCTGCTCGCGGCCGAGCCGGTGCACTGGCGGCATCCGTGGATGCGGACCGGTGCCCCGGACGACGGCGACGTGCTCGTCCGTGCCGAGACGATCACGAAGTCCTACGGCCACACGGCGGTCTTCGACCGCGTCGACCTCGAGGTCCGCGCCGGCGAGCGGGTCGCCATCACCGGACCCAGTGGTGCCGGCAAGACGACGCTCGGCAACGCGTTGCTCGGACTGACCGCGGTCGACAGCGGGTCGGTGACGTACGGCCGCGACGCGGGGAGGGGGCGGATGCAGAAGCTCTACCAGGACCCGGCGCTGTCGTTCCCGCAGCGGGTCAGCCTGGAGAAGGCGATGGGCGACGTGATGCGGCGCCACGGCATCGAGGCGTCGCAGGTCGAGGCGATGCTGGAGCGGCTCGGACTGCCGTACGAGATCCTGAGGCGTCGTCCCGGGCAGGTCTCGGGTGGTGAGCTGCAGCGCATCGCGGTCGTGCGGGCGATGTTGCCGAAGCCGTCGCTGGTCTTCGCCGACGAGGCGACGTCGCGTCTCGACCTGGTCACCCAGGAGCAGACCGTCGATGCGCTCATGAGCGAGGTCTCCGCATCGGGGGCTGCACTGCTCCTGGTCACCCATGACACCGACCTGTCGGCGGCCCTCGCCGACCGGGAGATCGCCCTCTGAAATAGGTGGGGAGAATGCGGAAAGGGCCGGATCGAATCGATCCGGCCCTTCTTGTGTGTCCACGGGACTCAGCCCTTGGCGACCCGCTCCTTGAAGGCGGAGCCGGCCTTGAACGCCGGGCCCTTCGAGGCCGGAATCTTGATCTCGGCGCCGGTCTGCGGGTTGCGGCCGGTGCGAGCCGAGCGCTCGCGCGACTCGAACGTACCGAAACCGGGCAGCGTGACCTTGTCGCCGGCAGCGACGGCCGCGCTGATCGCCTCGATAGCGGCACCCAGGGCGGCGGAGGCCTGCGTCTGGGTGATCTCCGCCTGCTTGGCGATTTCGCTCACCAGGTCGGTGCGGTTCATGCGATCTCCTTTAATCGTTGATCCGAGCCGCAAGGTTGACGAGATGCGGCTCCTCGCCAGCGTAGGCCAGACCTGCGGATCTTCAATGCTCACGCGCCGCGTGTCCCGCGTGGTTACGGGCTCTGCGGGGGTTTACGGGGCCTTCGGAGGCCTCGGGAGACCTGATGTCGACGACCCGGTCCATCCCGGCGAGGGTCTGGTGGCGATGGGAGACCACCAGCATCGTGGCCGGAAGGGTGCTGAGAAGGTCTGTGACCTGTCGGGCGGAGGCCTCGTCGAGGTCGGCCGTCGGCTCGTCCAGGAGCAGGATCCGCGGACGTCGCAGGACGGCGCGGGCGAGCCGCAGCCGGGCCCGCTGGCCGCCGCTGAGGCGGAGTCCGCTCTCGCCGATGTGGCTGTCGGGGGTGACCGCGTCGGTGAGGCCGAGCCGAGCCAGGAGCTCCTCGATCTCGGCGTCTGTCGTCGACGGGCCGGCGATCGCCTCGCGGACGGTGCCGGCGAAGAGAGCGCCGTCCTGCTCGACGGTGGCGACCGCGGTTCGCAGGGCGGCGTCGTCGACGGCCGAGATCGCGACCGGCGCAGCAGGCGGGCCGGTCAGCTCGACGATGCCGGTATCGGGGTCCCAGAGCCGGCCGGCGAGCGCCACGACGGTCGACTTGCCCGCGCCGGAGGGCCCGCGGAGGCCGACGTGCTCCCCGGGAGCGATGCTCAGGTCGAAGCCGTCGAGCACCCGCCGCTCGTCATACCCGAAGCCCACGTCGCACATCCTCAATCCGAGCGGTCCGTCGGGAAGGGTGGCCTGCCGGGTGTCGCGGGTGAGCACTGCGGGACGGGCGAGCTCGTCGCCGACCCGAGCGGCGGCCGCGCGTAGGGCGGGCAGCCGGGCACAGGTGGCGGCGGCGTCGGCCACCGGCGCCACCGTCGCGAGGGCGAGGACGACCAGCGCGGCGACATGCTCGGCGGCGACGCCGCGGCCGAGCACACCGACCAGCACGCCCACGCCCGCGAGAGTGACCGCCGCCTCGCGCGCTCCGGCGAGCACGCGATGAGTGGTCTCGAGCCTGCCCGCGGCCCGGGCGGCCCCGGCACCGGTCTCCCTGACCTGGCGACGGACCGGGTCATGGAGGCCGTAGCCCAGCACCTCGCGGAGGCCGCCGAGCACGTCGACCACGCGGTCGGAGAGGGCGCCGGTCGCCTCGACCATCTCCGCGCCGAGAGTCTCCAGGCGGCGCCGGCCCAGCGGGACCGTCGAGAGCACGAGCACGAGGGCGGCGAGGGTGACCAGCGCGAGCGCGGGCTCCACGACAGCGAGCACGACCAGCCCGAGGAGAGCGTTGACCGCCGCGGCGACGAGCTGCGCGACCGTGTGGGCGTAGAAGAACTCCAGCCGCTCGGTGTCGGCCATCGCGGTCGACGCGGCCCGGCCGGTGTTCTCCCGGCGCCGGGTCGGCAGTGCGACGGCGTAGCGGTCGAAGAGCGCCATCCGGAGCCGGGCGAGCACCCGGAACGCCAGCGCGTGCGAGGCGTCCATCTCGCCCCAGGTCAGCAGCGCTCGGAGGAGCACCAGGCCGGCCAGCAGCATCCAGAACCAGCCCGGCGGTGCGCTGCGGAGCACGACGGCGTGGCCGACGGCGGCGGCGAGCAGCACCGAGATGGCCCCCAGGCACACCTGGCTGACGACCACGAGCACGATGGTGGCGGCGATGGCGCGGCGCTCGCCGCCCAGGTGGCCGAGCAGGCCGGTGAGGGGCCGCACGGACGTGGTCGTGGCGGTCATACGTGGCTCCCGTCGAGCAGAGGGGACAGCCGGCCCTGGGCCAGCTCGAGGACGCGCTCGACTCCGTCGAGCGACTCCTCACGGTGGGCGACGACGACCACGATGCGATCGGCGGCGAGCCGGGCGAGCGTGGCGGTGACGGTCCGCGCCGAGGCCGGGTCGAGAGCACTGGTGGGCTCGTCGGCGAGCAGGACCGGCCGGTCGGAGAGGACTGCCCGGGCCAGCGCGATCCGCTGGCGCTGACCGCCGGAGAGGCTCGCGCCGGCGCTGGCGATCGGGGTGTCGAGGCCGGCGGAGAGGCTGCGTACCTCCTGCTCGATGCCGGCCGCAGCGCAGGCCTGCCACAGGTCCGCCTCGCTCGCGTCGGGGCGGGAGACGCGCAGGTTCTCGCGGACGGTTCCCTCGAAGAGCACCGGCCGCTGCGAGACCACGGCGACGTCGGACGTACGCACCGGCCGGTCGCCGAGCAGAACCCGGCCGCTGGTGGGGGAGAGGTGGGTGAGGACCAGGTCGAGAAGCGTGGTCTTCCCGGTTCCGCTCGGGCCGACCACGGCGGTGACGGCGCCGGGTTCGAAGCTCGCCCGGACGCCGTCGAGGATCGCCGGCCCGTCGGGGTAGGCGAACGAGACGTCGTCGAGAACGAGGGCACCGGCCGGGGCTGCGCCGCGGTCGTCAGGAGCGGGGGCAGCCGTCGGCGTGGTCGGCCCGCCGACGCCGAGCCTTCGCAGCGCCGGGACGGCGGAGGTCCCGAGATAGCCCGCATGCCAGGCTGCGGAGAGGTCCCGGATGGGGCGGAAGACCTCGCTCACCAGCATGAGCGCCAGGTAGAGCTCCGCCGGTGGCACCCCGGAGCCGCTCACGCTCGCCACCAGTGCGAGCCCGGCGGCCGCGACCGTGCCTCCCTGGACGGCGAGGTCGATGAGCGCGGTGTCGAGCAGCGACGTACGCATCACCCGCACGGTCGCGCGGTGCAGGTCATCGCTGCGCCGGGCCATCCGGTCGCGCGTCTGGTCGACCCGCCCGAGCAGGCGCAGTGTCGACATGCCGCGGAGGGCCTCGAGCAGGTCCGAACCCAGGCCCTCATAGGTGTCCCAGTGGTCGTCGGAGCGCCGCCGCATGAGCCGCTTCCACAGCAGCGGAGCCGTCAGTGCCGCGGCGGCCCCCACCCCGGCCGCCAGCCCGGCGAGCGGATGGACGAGGACCAGCAGCACGGTCACGACCGGGATCAGCACGAGCGCCTGGGCGAAGGCGGGCAGATAGCGGGTGACGTACGCGTCGACCCCGTCGACCCCGTCGACGAGCGCCGTCCGCAGACCGCCGTCGCGCCGGCCGGGGTCGTGCAGGGCCTCGGGAACCAGGACGCCCCGCAGCGCCTCGTCCCGCACCCCGAGGCGTACGTCCTCGCCCAGCCGAGCCGCGGCACGAGCCTGCGCCCACGACAGGAGCCAGCGTGCGGCGACGATCCCGACGATCCACAGGGCCGCCGTCACCGCGCGGTCATCGTCGCGGTCGACGACCGCGAAGAGTCCCTGAGCCAGGGCATAGGCCTGCGGGAGATAGGTGGCGGTCACCAGGACCTGCAGCCCGACGGTCGTCGTGGCCGGGCCTGGATGTCGCAGCGCGGTACGCAGCAACAGGGTGTCGACCATCATGCGGCGGCTCCGTTCTCGAGGATGGCGATGGCATGGACCAGCGGCCGGTCGCCGGCCGGCAGTGTGCAGAATCCCGAGACGGCGCGGACGCCGTGGCCGCGGGCGTCCAGGGAGTAGGTGAGCCGGGCGGCCTCGCGATGCACCTGCCACAGCCGGGCGTAGCCGGTGGCGTCGAGACGTATGGGGCGCTCCCAGGCGATGACCCGGTCGGCGCCGAGCACCCAGGACTGGCCGCTCTGCCTGGCCACCTCGGTGATCTCCGCGGGGGCGGCGGCACGTCCGCGGCGGTCATGGAAGCGTTCCAGAGCAGGGCTGCGGCGCGAGCAGATCGCCGCCGACGCGACCTCGTCCAGGCGAGGAGCGAGGGGCAGCCCCACCCGGGCCATGGCGATCTCGGGAACCAGGCCGCGCTCGAGCCACCACGCGACCTGCGCCGCCCCAGGCACGCCGAGGGCGGCCCGGGCGGCGGTCAGGTCGAACCAGTCCCTGGGCAGGTGAGCGCCGGGAAGCAGGCGGAGCAGCGCCTCGAGCGCGTACGCCGAGTCCGCGACCCACAGCGGCCAGGAGCGGTGCCGGTAGCGGCCGAAGGTCCGTCCCGGCTGGACCGTGAGGACGATCTCAAGGTCTCGCCCGAGCCCGGCGGGCTCCCAGGGCTCGGGCCGCTGAACGAGCTGCTCGGTCGTCGCGTCGTAGACGTAACGCCCCGGAGCGAGATGCGCCCCGCGTCCGGGAGGAACCACCAGGTGCCATTGCACGGGGTAGCAGCCGCCGGCCGACGGGACGGCTCGGCGAGGGATCGTCGTCGGGCTCCCGTCGGGGCGCGGATGGTGACCGCGCGCCCGCCACAGCCGATGGACGGCCGTCGCCGCCGCGCCGCCGATCTCCACCGGCTCGCCCGGCCAGCGGTTCGCGCGAGGCCCGGGAGGCAGCGGATCGCCCGGAGGGTCGGAGGAGAAGGCGGTCTCGAGGAGCGCCGTGCTCGAGGTCATAACCGGCGCCTTCACATGTGGGGCGGAGGGCACAGGCCCAGTGGCTCGCCGGTGTCGGCCGGGGTCCAGCCGCGACGTCGAGCCGCCTCGGCGAAGCGCGGCATGCCGGTGTAGCGGAACGCCGCCGGGGCGTTCGGCACCAGGCCGGTGACGAACGTGCGGACCACCCGCAGCGACGTCTGCGCCACGTCGCGCGTGGTGAGGTCGCGGGTGATGACCCGGTGACCTTCCTCGTGCAGCAGGCGGCGGACCTCGGCCACGTCGGTGGCCCGCACCTGGGAGACCGGGACGCTGCCGAGGGCCGGCGCGGTGAACCGCTCGGCGAGCCGGTGCACCCGGGGATCGAGCCAGACCTGCACATGGGCACCGAGATCGCGGACGTTGGCGAAGTCCGGCCCCGCTGCGTCGAGGTAGCGGAGGTCCTCGCGGTGGTCGAGGTAGAGGCCAGGAGCCATCAGCCCGGCGCGTACGGCTTGGAAGACCCAGCCGTCGGCGTCGCGACAGCCGAGGGTGTAGATCCAGGTGTGGACGGCTTCGAGGACGGCCTTGCGGACGGCCCGCGTCGGGTCGGTGGACGCCGAGAAGCCCGCGGCGTAGACACCCGTCTCGCGGTCGCGCACGAGCGCCGCCATGGCCGGCGCGAGCTCGGTGGGCATCTGGACGACGTGGACGTCGAGAGGTGCTCCCTCGAGGTCGGCGCTCAGCCCCGGGACCGACGCGGTCTCGATCCCGCGAGCCGGTCCGCCGTGGTGCCACCAGACCTCGAGGGCGTCGCGTTCGACGACCTCGAGAAGCCCGCGGTCGTGGGCGTCGGCTGCACCCTGCCCGGTGGCGATACCGGCGTAGTTGAGATGGAAGACGCGGTCCAGGTGGGCGAACCGGCGCTGACGCCAGTTGAGGCCGACGAGGGCGTGCGGCATCCACACCTCGGTCGCCTCTTCGGAGTAGCCGGAGACCGGCTGCTCCCGGCAGCGGCTCCACAGCGTCGGCACCTGGTCGTCGAGCGCGCGATAGGGGAAGTCCGGGCGGGCGAGCTGCTCGGTGCCCCAG
>NZ_JBHVKN010000173.1:0-10905 GCF_042798075.1 Nocardioides sp. NPDC057772 | reverse complement strand
CCCCCGGCCCTGGAAGAGGTGGGGGATGTCGGAGTAGCAGGCGTGGGTGTACTGGGCGCCGGCGCCCGGTGGAGGATCAGGTCGAGCGCCGCCCGGCCGTCGACGATCACGGTGGGGATCTCCTGGCCGATCTCGCGGTTGGCGCGGAAGCTCTCCACGACCGCGTCCTCCCGGTTGTCGTAGACGGCGTCGGCGACCACCGCTGCCTGATCCATGGCCTCGACCAGCTCGGCGCCGTGGTCGTCGAGGAACCGCTGGGCCTGCGCGGTCAGGGTGAGGCCACCGGAGAGCAGCTCGGCGAGCTGCTCGCGCTTCGCGGCGATCGTCTCCGCCGTCGCGGTGCCGGACTCCAGGGCGGCGAAGAGATCACCGGCCGAGGCCTCCAGCGTCTCCAGGTTGACCGCCAGCAGCGCCGCGGTGGACCGGATCGTGGGCAGGTCGGCCTCTGCCTGCTCCAGCACGTTCGCGGCAAGCTCGAGGGTCCGAGCGATGTCGTCACCGCGACCGTCGAGCCCGCCGGCGACCGCGGCCAGCGCGGCGTTGAGATCGGCCGGGCTGACCGCCTTGACCAGCTCGTCGATGCTGTCGAGGGCCTGCTGCAGCTCCACGGTGCCCTGGCGCAGGTCCTGGGGGATCGTTCCGCCTTTCCACCGCCCCGACGCGGAACCCGTCGAGACCAGGTCGACGTACGCGGTGCCGAACACGGTCGCCGGCAGCGCCCGCGCCGCCACATCGGCCGGGAGCCTCTCGGCCGCCTCGCCATCCAGCCGGATCGCGACGGCCGCCTTCGAGGAACCGGCGGCCCGGGAGATACCGGTGACCGTGCCGATGATGACGCCACCCATCTTCACGTCCGACCCGGTACGCAGCGAGGCACCCACGTCGACCATGGCGGCCCGCGTCGCGACGTCGTCGGAGAACGGGCGCCCGGCGAGCACGATCATCCCCGCGGCGAGCAGCCCGCACACCACCACCCCGGCGGCGCCGCGTACGGCCAGGGTCCGGGGGCTCGTGGCGCGGCTCATCCGGAGATCCTGAAGCCCGGGTCGCCACCCCACATGGCGACGGTGAGCAGCATGTTGAGCACGACGATCACCACGAAGCTGGCCCGGATCGAACGGCCGGTGGCCTCGCCGACGTTGAGCGAGCCCGCCGAGACGGCGAGCCCGTACCAGCAATGGATCAGCACCACGATCGCGGCGAAGATCAAGATCTTGATCAGTGAGAAGCCGATGTCGCGCATCGTCAGGAACTCGAGGAAGTAGTGGTCGAACTGGCCCGGCGACTGGCCGAAGAGCATCACCACCGTCGACTCCGAGGCGATGTAGGAGCCGAGCAGACCGATGGCGTAGAGCGGCACGATCGCGAGCATGGTGGCGACCAGCCGGGTGGCGACCAGGTAGTTGACCGGCCGCACCGACATGACCTCGAGCGCGTCGACCTCCTCGTTGACCCGCATCGCGCCCAGCTGGGCGGTGAAGCGGCAGCCGACCTGCGCACCCAGCGCGAGTGCGGCCACGAGTGGCCCGAGCTCCCTGGTGTTGGCGGTGGCGGAGATGAACCCGACCAGCGGCGCCAGGCCGACCAGCTCGAGCCCGTTGAACCCCTCGATGCCGAGCGAGGTGCCGACCGAGACCGAGAGCAGCACCATCACCCCGATCGTGCCGCCGCCGACGATGATCGCCCCCTTGCCCCAGCAGATGTCGGAGAAGTGCTCCAGGCAGGTGCGCCAGTGGTGCACGAGCGTGGCCGGCACCGCCAGCAGGACGGAGGCGCTGAAGGTGAGGAAGGAGCCGAAGGGGACCAGTGGGCTCCACCAGCCGGTCGCCGGCCCGTCGGTCTCGACCGCAGCCATCACGCACCCCCGCCCGGGGCGAGCGTCAGGTAGCCCTGGGTGACCACCGCGTTCACCACGGCCAGCACGATCACGTTGAGCACCACGGTCTGGTTGACCGCCTGGGCCACGCCTTGCGGTCCACCGGTCGCGCCCAGCCCCTTGTAGGCCGCTACGGTCGTGCCGATCAGCCCGAACAGCACCGCCTTGCCCTCGGCCAGCCACAGGTCGGCACTCTGGCTGAAGTTGGTGAACGCGTCGAGATAGGTGCCGGCGCCGACCACACCCCGGCCGACGTTCATCACGTACCCGGTCGCGATCGCGGCCACCGCCACGATCGCGGTCAGCAACACCGAGAGGAAGACGGCGGCCACGATCCGGGGCGCGACCATCCGTTGGATCGGGTTGGTGCCCATCACCTCCAGCGCCGCGATCTCGTCGCGGATCGCACGCATCCCCAGATCGGAGCAGATCGCCGAGCCGACCACGCACGCGATGATCAGCGAGGTGACCAGCGGCGCCGCCTGGCGCAGCACCCCGACGCCGTTCACGGCGCCGCTGAAGGAGGAGGCGCCGATGCTGTTGGCGACCGCGCCGACCTGGATCGACGTCACCACGCCGAACGGGATGGCGACCAGGATCGTCGGCAGCAACGACACCCGCGCCATGAACCAGGCCTGGTCGGCGGCCTGGGCCCAGTCGAACCGGCCGGTGAGGATGTCCTTGGCGGCGTACGCGCAGGCCTCGACCCCCAGGGCGATGGTCTCCCCTACGGTCCTGAGCCCTTCGGCGAAACGGTGCCAGAGGCTGGTCGCCAGCCGCTCGGGCAGGGTTGCAGTCACCCGAAATTCCTCCTCGTCGACAGCCGCCACCAATTACTACACGCGTGTAGATTCGCACATCGTGTGGCCTGTGTCACCCCTTCCGCGGCGCGTCCCGCAGGCCGTAACGTTCCTCGTGATGGCCAACGACCGAACCGCCGCCAGGCGACGCTATGCCGCCCGGATGCCTCTCGAAGAGCGTCGGGAGGCGCTCCTGGACGCGGCGCTGCGCGTGCTCGTCCGTGACGGCTACGGCCACCTCACCATCAGCGCCATCGCCGCCGAGGCGGACGTCACCCGGCCGGTCGTCTACGACGCGTACGGAGGGATCGACCCCCTCCTCCACGCCCTGCTCGACCGCACCCAGCAGCGTGCGACCGACGCGGCCCTGGCACTCATCCCGGCCGGCGGGGTCCCGGTGGAGCTCGACCGGTGGCTGCTCGACGCGGCCACCGGACTTCTCCAAGCGGTCGAGGCCGACCCGGAGACCTGGCGTCCGGTGCTAGGGCTGATCGACGGCGCACCGCCGGTCGTGCGGGAGCGCATCGAGAGCACCTTGGTCGTGCTGCGTGGGTTCGTCGCCGACGTGCTCCGCACCAACCTCGGGCCCGCCACCGAGCTCGACGTCGAGGTGATCGCCCACTCGCTCGTCGCGCTGGTGCAGGAGTTCGCCCGGCTGCTGCTGGTGAGGCCCGACGAGTATCCGAAGGAGCGGCTGCTGGCGGCGTACGCCGGGATGCTCGCCCTGCGTCGCTGACCGTAGCCTTCGGGCATGAGCTACGCAGGACTGAGCAAGCTGCTGGCCGTGCCCGCCGGGTTCGAGGCGCCCCGGGTCCTCACCCACGGCGACCTGACCGCACGACCGCTGTCGCGCGAGTGCCTGGCCGACGACGTACGCGCCATCAACGCCGACCGCGACCTGATCAACGCCACCCGGGGAGGCGGGTGGCCGGAGGGGCCGACCTCGGAGGAGGACGACTACATCGACCTGGTCTGGCACGAGGGCGAGTGGAAGGAGAACAAGTCGTTCTCCTACGTCCTGGAGACGGCCGGGCTCGGCTACGTCGGGTGTGCCTATCTCTACCCGCTGGGCATCCGGCAGGAGCTGAGCGAGGAGCTGGCTTCCTATGACGTCGACGTCAGCTGGTGGGTGACCACCGAGGCCTACGAGCTGGGTCTCTACGAGGTGGCCTACGAAGCGTTGAGGAAGTGGGTGCCGACGGAGTACCCGTTCCGCCGGCCCCACTTCTCCAACGTGAGGCTGCCTTAGACCGTGACGGCAGCTCAGGCGTAGATGACCGGCATCTCCTTGATGCCGTTGATCCAGGCGTGGCGCAGCCGGCGCGGGGTGCCGTTGGGCTTCAGGTTGGGCATCCGGTCGGCGATCACGTCGAACATGATCCGCACCTCCATCCGGGCCAGGTTGGCGCCGATGCAGTAGTGGGCGCCGTGGCCACCGAAGGCGAGGTGGGGGTTGTGCTCGCGGGTGATGTCGAAGGTGTCCGGGTCGTCGAAGACGTCCTCGTCGTGGTTGCCGGAGGCGTAGAAGATGCCGACGCGCTGGCCCTTCTTGACCAGCTGGCCGCCGACCTCGACGTCGTTGAGCGCCGTACGCTGGAAGACGGTGACCGGGGTCGCCCAGCGGATCACCTCGTCGACCATCGTGTCGGGGCGCTCCTTCTTCCACAGCTCCCACTGGTCGGGGTTCTCGAAGAAGGCCTGCATACCGTGGGTGATCGCGTTACGGGTGGTCTCGTTGCCCGCGACCGCGAGCAGGATGACGAAGAAGCCGAACTCGTCGTCGCCGAGCGCACCACCCTCCAGCTCGGCGTTGACGAGCTTGGAGATGATGTCGTCCTTGGGGTCGGCCTTGCGCTCGGCGGCCAGCGCCATCGCGTACGACAGGATCTCGATCGAGGCGGCCTCGGGATCGGCGTCGTAGTCGGGGTCGTCGTAGGCGAGCATCTGGTTGGACCAGTCGAAGAGCTTGCGGCGGTCCTCCTGGGGAACGCCGAGGAGCTCGGCGATCGCCTGGAGCGGAAGCTCGGCGGCGACCTCGGAGACGAAGTCACCCTCGCCCTTGGCCAGGGCGTCGTCGACGATGTTGTTGGCCCGCTCGACGAGACGCTCCTTGAGGGCGTTGATCGCCCGCGGGGTGAAGCCGCGGCTGATGATCTGGCGCAGCTTGGTGTGATCGGGCGCGTCGTGGTGGATCAGCATCGCGCGCTGCAGCTCGACCTGCTCGCGCGTCATGTCGGGCGCGAACCGGATGATCACACCGTTCTCGTTCGTGCCGAAGTTCTCGCTGTCCTTGGAGACGGCCAGGATGTCCTCGTGCTTGGTCACCGCCCAGAACCCGGTGTCGAGGAAGCCGGCGCGCGCCGCCGGCGACTGCTCGACCCACCACACCGGGGCGGTCTTGCGCAGCTCGAGGAACTCCTGCAGCGGGACGCGCTCCTCGTTGAGCACGGGATCGGTCGGATCGAAATCCACGGGGAGAGCGGTCACGGGGGTGCTCCTTCGAGGTCTTTTCTATAACACGTTCTAGTTTATCGTCACATAGTGCCCAGGATCACACAAGGGTTGCGTCAAACGAGAACACGTTCTAATTTGGGACAATCGAGTGTAACCCGTGTCACGTCGCCCGGCGTGGCCGCGCGTTGCCGCGCACCAGCGACCAGTCGTTACCCCCGAAGAGCGAGGTTCCATGGGCACGCCCGTCATCGTCGAAGCCGTCCGCACCCCCATCGGCAAGCGCAAGGGCTGGCTGGCCGGCGTGCACCCGGCCGTTCTGCTCGGCGCCACCCAGGTCGAGGTGCTCAAGCGCGCCGGGATCGACCCTGACCTGGTGGATCAGGTCATCGGCGGCTGCGTGTCCCAGGCGGGCGAGCAGTCCAACAACATGGTCCGCCGGGCCTGGCTCCATGCCGGACTGCCGATCCACACCGGCTCCACGGTCATCGATGCGCAGTGCTCCTCGGCCCAGCAGGCCACGCATCTGATCAACGCGATGATCGCCTCCGACCAGATCGAGATCGGCATCGCGTGCGGCATCGAGTCGATGTCCCGCATCCCGCTGGGCGCCAACGTGCCGAAGGGAGCCGGTGATCCGCGTCCCGCGGACTGGAACATCGATCTGCCCAACCAGTTCGAGGGCGCCGACAGGATCGTCAAGGACCGTGGGTTCTCCCGTAACGAGGTCGACGAGTTCGGGCTGTGGTCGCAGGTCAAGGCGCGCCAGGCCCGCGACGCCGGACACTTCAAGAGCCAGATCTTCGCCGTCGAGGCCCCCATGCTCGACGACGAGGGCAACCCCACCGGGGAGCTCCGCACCGTCACCGAGGACCAGGGCATCCGCGACACGTCCCTGGAGAAGCTGGCAGGGCTGAGCCCGGTGCTCGAGGGCGGCACCCACACCGCCGGCACTTCCTCGCAGATCTCCGACGGCGCCTCGGCGCTGCTGCTGATGGACTCCTCGGTCGCCTCGTCCCTGGGGCTGAAGCCCCGGGCCCGCATCGTCACCTCCAACCTCGTCGGGGCCGACCCCTACTACCACCTCGACGGTCCCGTCCAAGCGACCGAGAAGGCGCTGGAGGACAGCGGCATGACGATCGCCGACATCGACATCGCCGAGGTCAACGAGGCCTTCGCCGGCGTGGTCATGTCGTGGGCCAAGGTGCACCAGGTCCCGGAGGAGAAGATCAACGTCAACGGCGGCGCCATCGCGCTCGGCCACCCGGTCGGCTCGACCGGCACCCGGCTGCTCACCGCCGCCCTCCACGAGCTCGAGCGCCGCGACGCCAGCACCGCCCTGGTCTCGATGTGTGCCGGGGGCGCCCAGGCCACCGCGACGATCATCGAGAGGATCTGAGATGGCCCGCGAGAAGGTCACCGAGGCCGAGTACGTCGTCGTCGGCGGCGGCTCGGCCGGCTGCGCCGTCGCCGGCCGCCTGGCCGCGGCCGGCAAGTCGGTCATCCTGCTCGAGGCCGGGAAGGACGATCGGCGCAACTACCTGGTCACCAAGCCGGGCATGATCGGCCCGCTCCACGCCGAGCCGCGGCTCAAACGGCTCGTCGACTGGGGCTACCACACCGTCCCGCAGAAGCACGCCCGCAACCGCGAGCTCCCGCAGCCGCGCGGCAAGGTGCTCGGCGGCTCCTCCTCCATCAACGGCCTGCTCTGGGTCCGGGGCAACCGGGCCAACTACGACGCCTGGGCCGCCGAGGGCAACACCGGTTGGGACGCGGACTCGGTCAACGAGGCGTACCGGCGGATCGAGGACTACGAGGGCGGTGGCTCCGACTACCGCGGCACGGGCGGGCCGATCAAGGTCATGAAGCACCCGCGGCCGACCGAGGCGTCGCTCTCCTTCCAGCGCGCCACCGCGGAGACCCTCGACGTGAAGGTGCTCGACGACTACAACGGCGCCGAGCAGGAGGGCGTCTCGACCTTCCAGCAGAGCGCGATCGACGGGCTCCGCTACTCGGCCTCGCGGGGCTACCTCCACGACCAGGACCTGCCCAGCCTCACCACGCTCACCCGGGTGCACGTCTCGCGGATCGTGCTCGAGAACGGCCGCGCCCGGGGCGTCGAGATCCTCACCAGACAGGGGCCGCAGACGATCTCGGCGAGCCAGGAGGTCATCGTCTCGGCGGGCGTCTTCGGCTCGGCCCAGCTGCTGATGCTCTCCGGAATCGGTCATTCCGCCCACCTCGCTGAGCACGGCATCGAGACCGTGCAGGAGCTGCCGGTCGGCGACAACCTGCACGACCACATGTTCGTGCCGACCACCTGGGAGATGCCGACCGCGCTCCACCACGGCACCGCCGCCTATTTCGGCAAGGCGGTGCTGAAGGAGCAGACGGTCGGCAGGTCGATCCTCGGCCACACCGTCTTCGAGACCGTCGGGTTCGTCCGCACCTCGCTGGCCACCGACGTACCCGACCTGCAGCTGCACGTGCTCCCCTGGGCCTACCCCTCGCCCAACCAGGACGCACCGATCCGCCACGAGGTCGACCCGCGGGCGGCGCTGACGGTGATGTCGTCGCTGATCTACCCGCGCTCGCGCGGAACACTGCGGCTGCGCAACGCCGACCCGACCGCCGAGCCGCTGATCGACTTCAACTACCTCGCCGAGCCAGACGACAAGCGGGTCCTGCTCGAGGGCGTCGAGATGATCCGCGAGATCATGGCCTCCCCCGCCTTCGGCGACCAGGTCAAGTCGGAGATCCACCCCGGCAAGAGCATCGACGCCGAGGCGATGAAGGAGGAGGTCACCAACCGGGCCACCTCGATCTACCACGGTGTCGGCTCCTGCCGGATGGGCGTCGACGAGCGGGCCGTGGTCGATCCGCAGCTCCGCGTACGCGGCATCGACGGCCTCCGCGTCGCCGACGCCTCGATCATGCCGTCGATCATCGGCGGCAACACCAACGCTCCCGCGGTCATGATCGGTGACCGTTGTGCGACGTTCATTCTCGACGATGACTCCTAGAGCGACCCCGACAACCAGCTGATCGGAAGCAGACATGAGCACTGACACAGCCAAGACAGCAGCCGTACCCTTCGACAAGCTCAGGACACCGCGCCGCCCCGACTGGATCACCGAGGAGCTGCTGGGCGCGCTGGTCTCCCGGGTCCCGTCCTCGACGGGGGCGTCCTGGAAGCTCACCGAGGTCTACACCGGCGAGGTGCTGGTGGCACTGCCGCAGTCCTCGCCGGAGGACGTGGAGCGGGCGGCCGCAGCCGGGCGCGCGGCGCAGCGCGCGTGGGCGGCCACCCCCCTCACCGAGCGACTGGCCGTCTTCAAGCGCGCCCACGAGCTGATCCTGCGCAACCAGCACAAGATCGCCGACCTGATCCAGGCCGAGTCGGGCAAGGCCCGCCGGATCGCGTTCGAGGAGGTCTGCGACCCGCCGATGGTGATCTCGCACTACCTCAAGCGGGCCCCGAAGCTGCTCAAGGACAAGAAGCGCCCGGGCATGATGCCGCTGCTGTCGAGCTCGATCGAGCGCCACCCGCCGCGGGGCCTGGTCGGGATCATCGCGCCGTGGAACTTCCCGTTCGCGACCGGTCTCTCCGACGCGATCCCGGCACTGATGGCCGGCAACGCGGTGCTGCTCAAGCCCGACAACAAGACCGCGCTCTCCCCGATGTTCGGGATCAGGCTGCTCGAGGAGGCCGGGCTGCCCAAAGGGCTGTTCCAGGTCGTCTGCGGCGAGGGCCCCGACGTCGGCCCGACCCTGATCGACAACGTCGACTACGCGATGTTCACCGGGTCGACCGCGACCGGCCGGATCATCGGCGAGCAGGCCGGCCGCAACCTCATCGGCGCCTGCCTCGAGCTCGGCGGCAAGAACCCGATGATCGTCCTCGACGACGCCGACATCGACGAGACCGTCGGCGGCTCGATGTTCGCCGTGTTCGGCAACACCGGCCAGATCTGCATGCACATCGAGCGGATCTACATCCCGGAGTCGATGTACGAGGAGTTCCGCGACAAGTTCGTCGCCGCCGTCGAGGGGATGCGGATCGAGGCGGCGTACGCCTTCGGACCAGACCTCGGGGCGCTGGTCTCCCCCGAGCACCTCGCGCGGGTGCAGTCGCACGTCGAGGACGCCGTCGCCAAGGGAGCCACCGTCCTGACCGGCGGGAAGGCGCGCCCCGACATCGGGCCGACCTTCTTCGAGCCGACCATCCTGGAGGGCACGACGAAGGAGATGCTCCACGGCGTGACCGAGACCTTCGGGCCGGTCGTCTCGCTGCACCGCTACTCCACCCTGGAGGAGGCGATCGAGCTCGCCAACGACACCGACTACGGGCTCAACGCCTCGGTGTGGACCACGAACTTCAAGCGCGCCCAGCAGGTCGCGGCCCGGATCGAGTCGGGCAACGTCAACATCAACGACGGGCTGGCCACCGCGTACGCGTCGAAGTCGACCCCGTCGGGCGGCATGAAGCAGTCCGGCGTCGGCGCCCGTCACGGCGACCAGGGACTGCTGAAGTACACCGAGACGCAGAACGTCGCCACCCTGAAGAAGCAGGTCATGGGGCCGCAGGGCAAGCAGACCTTCGACGACTACGCCAAGCAGATGCAGACGTCGTTGCGGTGGATGCGGAAGCTCGGCATTCGTTGACCGCTGGGACCGCTGCAGAGCCTGTCCGCTCCCGCTATGCAGACCTGACCCGGGAGGAGCTCGCCGAGGTCGTCCGCGAGCTCCTCCTGATCGGCCAGCTCATCGACCGGGCCGGAATGGCGTGGTGCATCTCCGCCTTCGGGCGTGAGGAGATGCTGCGGATCGCGATCGTGGAGTGGGCCGCCGCCTCGCCGATCTACACCCGGCGGATGCAGGTCGCCCTCGGCTACGCCCCAGCCGTGCCAGGGCAGGGTGATGTGCCGACCATCTTCAAGGGTCTCCAGCTCGACATCGGCGCGCCGCCGCAGTTCATGGACTTCCGCTACGCCGTCCACGACGCCCGCCACGGCGAGTTCCACCTCGACCACTGCGGCGCGCTGATGGACGTCGAGCCGATGGGCGAGGAGTACGTCCGCGGCATGTGCCACGACATCGAGGACCCGACCTTCGACGCCACCGCCATCGCGACCCATCCGCGCGCCCAGGTACGCCCGGTCCACCGGCCGCCGCGTACACCAGCCGACCGGACGCCGCACTGTCGCTGGACCGTGACCATCGACGACGCCCATCCCGAGGCGGTGGCGATCCCAGAGCTGGCGGTGAACCAGCGATCTCGGGCCGCCGGGCTCGAGCTGGCCCCGATCGACGCGGGCGATGAGGGCGTGGCCGACTACGCCGGGCCGCTCGTCTCCGACCTCGACCTCGCTGCGTTCTCCCGCTCCGCGCTGGCGCGCATCGCCGACGAGGTCTGCCTGCAGATGGCGCTGCTCGACCGTGGCTTCACCCTCGCCCTGGAGCCGCGGGCAACCTCGCCCGAGCAGCTCCTCGACATCCGCCGCAAGCAGCTCGTCGGCGTCGCCGGCATCGCCGGGGCCCGCCTCGCACGGGCCCTCTCGTTGCCGCCGGACACCACGGGCGCGCTGCGGCTGCTGACGCTCCACCCGATGCTCAACCCCGCGGCGTACGTCTCGATGGACGTGGATGCCGACGCGCTGGTCGTCCGGCCTTCGGCCGCCGACGAGGACGGCGCCTGGGTCTCGCTGATCGGGCCGGAATGGTTCGTTCCGCTCCAGGTGGCGGTGCAGGCTCTCGACCCTCACCTAGACGTCGAGG
>NZ_JBHVKN010000172.1:0-11058 GCF_042798075.1 Nocardioides sp. NPDC057772 | reverse complement strand
CGGCCGAAGGCCGTCATCTCGACAAGCTCGATACATCGCCTTGACTCCGGGGTTCGTCGAGAACACCCTCCGTAACGGGTCGGCGGCCACCAGCCTTCGAGAACGAGCGGCCCGAGCAAGTCACGCCGCTCCAACCACCTACCGACTCACCTCGATGATCACATCGAGCACCCGCCGCACAACAGGACTCACAGACCCCCGCGCCCAGATCGCGTGCAGCTCCACCGGCCGCTCCGGGTCCTTGTCGAGACGGGTGTCTCCCCCACCGTGCTCGAGGGGACGGAAGACAACGCCCTCGACGTGCAGCGAGCTCGCCGAGACCGGGACGAAGCCGACGCCACGCTCGGCGGAGACCAGGAGCATGGCGGTGAGGACCTGGTGCACGCGCTGCTCGATGCGAGGGTGGGCGTTGGCGAGGAAGCGTACGGACAGCTCGTGGAAGTAGCGGGACTGCTGCGGGTGGTAGCCGATGACGGGCTGGCCCTCGAAGTCCTGCGGCGTCAGCGGGCGGTCGATGTCGGCCAGCGGGTGGCCCTGCGGGAGCACCGCCATCAGTGGCTCGCGGGAGATCACCCGGGAGGAGAGGAGCTCGGTGTCGAAGGGCGGGCGGGCGAGGCCGATGTCGATCTCACCGTGACGGATGCCGTCGACCTGGGCGAGGGTGACGCGCTCGGAGAGCCGCACCTCGACATCGGGGAGCTCGACGGTCAGCCGCCGCAGCAGCGGCCCCAGGATCGAGATGGCCGAGACCGCGGTGAAGCCGAGCCGGACCACTCCGGCGGCACCGGCGTCGACGCGACGGGCCAGGTCACCCGCGCTCTCGACCAGGTTGAGCATCCGGTACGCCTCGTCGAGGAAGGCCGCTCCGGCACCGGTCAGGGCGACCCTGCGGTTGTCCCGCTCGAGGAGCTGCGCCCCGACGGCCTTCTCCAGCTTCTGGATCTGTCGAGACAGCGGCGGCTGGGTCATCCGCAGGCGCTCGGCTGCTCGCCCGAAGTGGAGCTCCTCGGCGACCGCGACGAATGAACGCACCTGGTCGAGCGTGATCATGGCGCCAGCGTAGACCACGATGCACCAGGTGGAACACTCCATGCTGAAACGGGCTTGGACCGGTATCGCCAAGACTCTTAGTGTCGGTGGTCACACGACGGAACTAGGAGCAACGATGCGTACGACCACCCACCTTCTCGCCGCGACCGCCGGCGTCGCGGCACTGGCCCTCTCCGCCTGCGGTGTCTCCAACACCGCCGGCGGTGGTAGCGGCGGCGAGGAGTACCCCTCCGGCAACGTCGAGATGTACGTCGGCGCCTCCGCCGGAGGGTCCAGCGACCTGATCAGCCGGGCGGTCTCCAAGGGTCTCTCCGACGAGCTCGGCGCCTCCTTCCCGGTGATCAACCAGGAAGGCGCCAACGGCGCGCTGGCGGCCAACAAGGTCGCCAAGACCAAGCCGGACGGTCAGACCATCGCGATCCAGAACGCCTCCCTGTTCGCGATCACCCCGCTGGCCGTCAGCGAGGACGAGGTCACGAACCTCGACGACTTCGACGTCGTCCAGGGCGTCTCCCGCGACGACTATGTCATGGTCACCGGCCCGAAGAGCGGCTTCAAGACCCTCGACGACATCAAGGCCGCGAAGAAGAAGGTCACCTACGGCACCACCGGCGTCGGCACCGGCGCCCAGCTCTCCTGCGGGCTGACGTACGCCTCCGCGGGCGTCGACGCCGAGGCCGTGCCGTTCGACGGCGGCGCGCCGGCCCTGACCGCGGTGCTCGGCAACCAGGTCGACACCGCGTGCATCCAGGTCGGCGAAGCGATCGAGAACATCGAGTCCGGCAAGCTGACGCCGCTGAGCGTCTTCGGCCCCGAACGGGTCGACTACCTGCCGGACGTCCCGACCGCCAAGGAGCAGGGTCTCGACGTCGAGGTCGCGCAGTACCGCTTCATGACCGTCCCGAAGGGCACCCCGGACAACGTCAAGGACGCCATCGCCGAGGCGATGCAGGCGACGTTCAAGACCGAGGAGTACCAGGCCTTCAACGAGCAGAACAGCCTCACCCCGATGGAGATCTCCGGCGACGAGGTCGTGACCCAGCTCGAGGAGGACAAGAAGCGGTTCGCCGACATGGTCGAGCAGTACGGTCTCGACCTCGGCGCGAGCTGACCCCCGCCCCACACGACGAAGGCATGACGATGAGCGACGAACGTACCCCGTCTCCTGACCAGGACATCCTGGCCGAGATCCAGGCCGAGGTGGCCCACGACCTGGAGGAGGAACGGCCTCCCGCGGGCGGACCGGCCTACCAGGTGGTGGGGGCGCTCGTCGCCCTCGTCCTCGGCATCGGCGGCGCAGTGCTCGCCTACGGCTACGGCCTGGGGTCGCTGCGTCAGCCCGGGCCCGGTCTGTGGCCGTTCGTGGTCAGCATCGCGATCGCGCTGATGGCCGCGGCGCTGCTCGTCGTCGGCCGCCGGCTGACCGACACCGAGAGGTTCACGCGCTCCAGCGTGCTCCCCGCGGTCGGTCTGGTGACCTTCATCGCTCTGGCCCTGCTGATGCCCCTGATCGGCTTCGAGATCCCGTCGCTGCTGCTGTGCGTCGTCTGGCTGAGGTTCCTCGGCGGCGAGTCCTGGCGCAGCACGATCATCACCTCGGTCGTCACGGTCGCCGCCTTCTACTTCCTGTTCCTCTACGGGCTGCGCATCCCGCTGCCCCACCTGTTCTGAGCGGAGCCCCCAGTGGACGTCAACGCATTCCTCGACGGCTTCGGGCTCGTCACCGAACCGCAGAACCTGCTCTACTGCCTGATCGGCGTGCTCATCGGCATGCTGATCGGCGTGCTCCCCGGCCTCGGGCCGGCGGCCACGATCGCCATCCTGCTGCCGATCACCTACAGCATCGACCCGGTCTCCGCGATCATCATGCTCGCGGGCATCTACTACGGCGCCCAGTACGGCGGCACGATCACCTCGGTGCTGCTCCGGCTGCCGGGCGAGGCCTCCTCGGTCGTCACCGTCTTCGACGGCTTCGCCCTCGCCAAGCAGGGCAAGGCCGGCACAGCCCTCGGCATCGCCGCGATCGGCTCCTTCGTGGGTGCGACCGTCTCCATCCTCGGCCTGACCCTGGTGGCGCCGCTCATCGCCGGGTGGGCGCTCAGCTTCGGTGACCCGGAGTACGCCGCCCTGGCCCTTCTCGGCGTCCTGCTGGTCGCCACCATCGGCAACGGCAACAAGCTCAAGGCCATGATCGCGGCCGCATTCGGTCTGCTGCTGGCCACGATCGGCCGCGACAGCTTCAGCGGGGCCGAGCGCTTCACCTTCGGCAGCCTGCAGCTGACCGAGGGTATCGACTTCGTGGTCGTCGCGATGGGTCTGTTCGGCGTCGGCGAGATCCTCTACAACCTCGAGGAACGCCACGGGAAACCCCACGTTCCTGCCGCCGTCGCCAACATCTGGCCCTCCCGCAAGGACCTCAAGCAGTCCTCGGGCGCGATCGGCCGCGGCTCGCTCATCGGCTTCGTCCTCGGTGTGCTGCCGGGTGGTGGCGCGGTGATGTCCTCCCTCGCCGCGTACGCCACGGAGAAGCGGATCTCGAAGAACCCCGAGCGCTTCGGGCGCGGTGCCATCGAGGGCGTCGCGGCCCCGGAGACCGCCAACAACGCCGCCGCGACCTCCTCGTTCATCCCGCTGCTGACCCTCGGCATCCCGGCCAACGCGTCGATGGCGATGCTCTTCGGCGCCCTGCTCATCCTCGGCATCTCCCCCGGACCGCAGCTGGTCGACGAGCGTCCCGACCTGTTCTGGGGCGTCATCAACTCGATGTACATCGGCAACCTGATCCTGCTCGTGCTGAGCATCCCGCTGGTCGGCATCTTCGTCCGCATCCTGCGAGTACGCCCGGCGATCCTGGCCCCGATCACCGCGCTGATCACGATCCTGGGCGTCTACACGATCAACAACTCCACCTTCGACATCTTCGTGATGATCGTCTTCGGCCTGATCGGCTATCTGATGAAGAAGGTCGGCTTCGAGCCCGGCCCGATGGTGCTCGCCTTCGTCCTCGGCTCGATCGTCGAGGACGGCGTACGTCGCTCGATGCTGATCTTCGACGGCGACCCGACCGGGTTCTTCACCCGTCCGATCTCCGGAACCATCCTGGCCGCCTTCGTCCTGGTCGCCCTCTGGCCTGCGGCCAAGGCGATCCTGGCCCGGCGCAAGGCCGCCGCCGTCGCCGCAGCCCCGGCCGACCGCGACCACGTCGACACCCCGACCCGCTGAGCCCGACCCGCTGAGAGAGGCACCCATGACCATCCTGATCGGCTACGTCCCCACACCGGTAGGTGAGGCGGCCCTCGAGGCCGGCCTGGCCGAGGCAGCCGCGCGCGGCGACGACGTCGTCATCGTCAACAGCCCGCGCCGCGGCGCCACCGTGGACGCCGACCTCGTCGACGAGGCCACCGCCGCGAAGCTCGTGGCCCGCGCCACCGAGGCCGGCGTGAGCGCCCGCGTCGACCACACCACCCACGGCGCCGACATCGTGGAGACCTTCGAGGCCCTGGTGGCCTCGACCGGTGCCCGGCTGATCGTGATCGGGCTGCGCCGCCGCTCCCCGGTCGGCAAGGCCCTGCTGGGCAGCGACGCCCAGCGCATCCTGCTCGACGCCAGCGTGCCCGTCCTCGCCGTGAAGCCGACCGCATGACCTCCGGTCCCAACCGCAGCCGGATCTCGAAGGTCGTCGTCACGCCGGTCGCGTTCGCCGACCCGCCCCTGCTCAACGTGGTCGGTGTCCACCAGCCGTGGGCGCTGCGCGCGATCATCGAGCTGCACACCGACACCGGTCTGGTCGGCCTCGGCGAGACGTACGCCGACGAGACCCATCTCGCCCGCCTCGATGCCGTCGCCGCCGCCCTGCCAGGACTGGACCCCTACGACACCCATGGCCTGCGCCGGCTCGTCGTCGACGTGCTCGGCAAGGAGACCGGCGGGGCCGGTGCCTCCTTCGGCGGCATGCTCGACGTGTCCTCGGCGGTCGACACCGTCTACTCCCCCTTCGAGGTCGCCTGCCTCGACCTGGTCGCCCGCGAGGCGGGCCGGCCGGTCAGTGATCTGCTCGGCGGCGCGGTACGCGACCGGGTGCCGTTCAGCGGCTACCTGTTCTACAAGTGGGCCGGCCACCCCGGGCAGCCCGCGGACGACTGGGGCGAGGCGCTGAACCCCGACCAGATCGTCGCGCAGGCCAGGCGGATGGTCGACGGCTGGGGCTTCGGCTCGCTCAAGCTGAAGGGCGGGGTGTTCCATCCCGACGAGGAGTGCGCCGCGATCGAGGCGCTCCGCGACGCCTTCCCCGACCTGCCGCTGCGCCTGGATCCCAACGGAGCGTGGACGCCGGAGACGTCGGTGAAGGTCGCCGAGCGGCTCGCCGGCGTCGTGGAGTATCTCGAGGACCCCACCCCCGGGATCGACGGGATGGCGCAGGTCGCCGCCCGCACCGACGTACCCCTGGCGACGAACATGTGCGTGATCGCCTTCGAGCACCTCAAACCGGCGATCGCCGTCGACGCGGTGCAGATCGTGCTCTCCGACCATCACCTGTGGGGCGGGCTGCGCCGCTCGGCGCTGCTGGGCGGGATCACCGACACCTTCGGGATGGGACTGTCGATGCACAGCAACTCCCACCTCGGCATCTCGCTGGCCGCGATGGTCCACCTGGCCGCCGCGACCCCGAACCTGACCTACGCCTGCGACACCCACTATCCCTGGAAGACCCAGGACGTCGTACGCTCCGGGGTGCTCGATTTCGCCGATGGTGCGGTCGCGGTGCCGACGGGTCCGGGCCTGGGCGTCGAGCTCGACCGTGACCTGCTCGGCGAGCTGCACGAGCAGTACCTCGGCTGCGGCGTCCGGCGCCGCGAGGACACGGTTTACATGCGTACGTTCGAGCCTGATTTCACGCCGAACACGTCGCGCTGGTAGACCCGCATGACGATGCTCTCAGTGCATCGTCTAATGCGATATTCGGCTTGGACATGAATCACCAATCCTGACAGTCTCCTGTGACACGGGCCACACGTGGCCACGGCCACAGAACGACGAGCCAGGAGCTTCCACCGGTGACACAGATCGATGCAGGCGGGACCGGAACGATACCGGTCGTCGCCTACGCCTACCCCTGGGACGTGATCGGCGATCCCGACTTCGCCGCTCGCGCCCGGGGGCTCGGCGTCTCCAAGGTCGCCCTCGCCGCGGCGTACCACACCACCCGCGCGGCGACCCCGCTCCACCCCGAGCACCGGATCGTCGAGGCCCGCAGCGCGGCTCTCTACCGGCCGGTGCGCACCGAGGCCTGGGACGGCGCCCGCCTGGTCCCGCCCGCAGCGACCTGGGTCGCCGCGGAGGACCCCTACGGCGAGGCCGCCGCCATCCTGACCGAGGCGGGCTTCGAGGTCGCCGCCTGGATCGTGCTGACCCACTCGACACGGCTCGGCGAGGCCAACCCTGACCTCGCGGTCGTCAACTGCTGGGACGAGCCCTACCCCTACGCGCTCTGCGCCCGCCACGAGGACGTCCGCCGCTACGCGGAGACCCTCGCCGCCGAGGCCGTCCGCGACACCCCCACGACCACGGCCATCCTGGAGGCGTGCGGCCAGCTCGGGTTCGGCCACGGCGGACACCACGAGAAGACCGACGGGGCTTACGACGCCGCCACCCAGCAGCTGCTCTCCATCTGCTGCTGCCCGGCCTGCCGCGAGGACTGGGCCGGCCGCGGGCTCGACGCCGAGACCACCGTCGCCGCCCTGCGCGCCGCGACCGGCGCAGCCGGCGGCGACACGACCGTGGACGCGAAGATCCTGGACACCATCCTCGAGTCCCGCCACGCCGCTGCCGACGAGCTCCGCCACCGGGTGATCGCGGCCGTCCGTGAGGCCGCGCCCGACGTCGTCGAGATCGCGGTGCACGCCCAGCCCGACCCCTGGGCGACCGGAGCCAGCCCTGGGCTCACCCCGACCACTGCCGACGACGTCGACCTGGTCGTCTCCTTCTGCTGGCCGACCACCGAGGCCTCGGTGGAGACCGGGCGCCGGCTCGTCGAGGCGGTCGACGGCAGGGCGGCGGCCGCTGCGTACGTCACGGTTCTCCCGCCCACCACCGAGGACACCTTCGGTGGCCATGTGCGGGCGCTGGTCGATGCCGGGATCGACCAGATCCACCTCTACCACCTCGGTCTGGCGGGCGCGGACAGGCAGCACCTGCTCGCCCAGGCGACCGAGGTCCCCCACCACCGCCGAGACGAGGACGGACTGACGGCATGAACACCTCCCGCGAGAGCGGAACGCTCAAGCGCGCCTGGCGCGCGGTCGACACGGTCTTCGAGACCTTCTGCATCCTGTGCCTGGTCGCCACGCTGCTGATCGTGCTGTGGCAGGTGTTCAGCCGCGAGGTGCTGAGCAACTCTCCGAGCTGGAGCGAGGAGAGCGCACGCATCCTGCTGGTCTGGGTCGGCTTCCTCGGCGCCACGATCGGCTTCCGCGAGGGCGCCCACATCGCCGTCACGTTCCTGGTGGACAGGTTCCCGGCGACCCTCAGGTCGGTGATCGACCGTGTCGTCCAGGTGCTGCTGCTCGGCTTCGGACTCTTCCTGATCGTCCAGGGCAGCCAGTTCGTCGTCGACGCCCAGGCCGCGACCCTGCCCGGCACCGGGCTCCCCCGCAGCGTGCTCTACCTCATGATGCCGGTCGCCGGCGCCATGCTCCTCCTCTACACCGTCCTCCAGGCCTTCGGCATCAGCACCCAGCGCTACGCCGAGCCTGACGATGCCGCCGAGATCGGCTGAGCCGCCGAAAGCCGAAGGACTCCCCCATGCCCATCGATCCCCTTGCCATCGCCATCCTGCTCGGCAGCTTCGTCGTCCTGATCCTGCTGCGCATTCCCGTCGCCCTGGCCCTCGCCCTGGCCGCCCTCTTCGAGGCGCTCTACATCGGCCTCCCGCTGACCGTCGTCGGCCAGCGGATGGTCGCCGGTCTCGACACCTTCGCCCTGCTGGCCATCCCGTTCTTCATCCTCGGCGGCGAGATCATGGGCGCGGGTGGCATCTCCCGTCGCCTGATCGCCTTCGCCGGTCTGCTCGTCGGTTGGGTCCGCGGCGGCCTCGGCATGGTCAACATCGGTGCCTCGACCTTCTTCGGGGCACTGTCGGGCTCCTCGGTCGCGGACGTCTCCGCGATCGGCTCGGTGACCATCCCGATGATGAAGAAGCGCGGCTACGACACCGACTACGCCGTCGCGGTCACCGTCTCCGGCGCCACCCAGGCGGTCATGATCCCGCCGAGCCACAACCTGATCATCTACTCGATGGCCGCCGGCGGCGTCTCGATCGGCGCCCTGTTCACCGCCGGCATCCTCCCCGGGATCCTGCTCGGCGCGGCGCTGATGACCCTGGCGTACATCCTGGCGGTCAAGCGCGGCTACCCGAAGGAGGAGCTGGTCCCGCTCAAGGACGTCCCGAAGATCATCAGCGATGGGCTGCTCAGCCTGCTCATGCCCGTCATCATCCTCGGCGGCATCCTCAGCGGCGTCTTCACCGCGACCGAGTCGGCGGCGATCGCCTGCCTGTACGCCTTCGTCCTGACCTTCTTCGTCTATCGCGACCTGCCAGTCAAGGCGATGGTGCCGATCCTGCAGAGCAGCCTGCGCACCCTCGGCGTCGTGCTGTTCATCATCGCCGCGGCCGGTGCCTTCGGCTACTTCCTGGCCTTCCTGCAGGTGCCGGCGCTGGCCACTGACGCACTGCTCGGCATCTCCGACAACGTCGTCGTGGTGCTGCTGCTGATCAACCTGCTGCTGCTCGCGCTCGGCGCGATCATGGACATGGCGCCGCTGATCGTGATCATGACGCCGATCCTGCTGCCGGTCGCCACCGGACTCGGCATGGACCCGGTCCAGTTCGGGATCATGCTGGTCCTCAACCTGGCCATCGGCCTGATCACCCCGCCGGTCGGCAACGTCCTCTTCGTCGGCTGCGCCATCGGGCGTACGTCCATCGAGAAGGTCATCAAGACCGTCGGACTCTTCCTCATCCCGATGCTCATCGTCCTGCTGCTGATCACGTACGTCCCGTTCTTCTCTCTTGCCCTCCCCGACGCGCTGGGTCAATGAGTCCAGGACAAGTAGTCACCATCGAAAGGAACCAACCATGAACACCACATCCCCCCAGCCGGTCGCCCGGCGATCTCTGTTCAAGGCCGGCGCCTTCGGTGCCGCAGCGGTCGCCGGCGGCCTCGCCCTCAGTGCCTGCGGCGGCGGGTCGCTGCGCGGCAGCGGCGGAGGTGGCGGCTCGAAGACCTTCAAGCTCGCCGAGACCCACCCCGACGACTACCCGACCACCCTGGGCGACAAGAAGTTCGCCGAGCTGGCCGAGAAGTACACCGACGGCCGGATCAAGATCCAGGTCTACCCCAACGCCCAGCTCGGCGAGGAGTCCGACGCGATCGAGCAGGTGCAGATGGGCTCGATCGAGATGACCCGGATCAGCTCGGCGCCGATGGGCGAGTTCGTGCCCGCGATGGGGCTGTTCAGCCTGCCGTACCTCTTCGACGACGCCGACCACCTGTGGCGCTTCCTGGACAGCGAGAGCGGCAAGAAGCTGCTGGGCGAGGTCGAAGGCGCGGGCTTCAAGGGCCTGGGCTACTTCGACCCCGGCGCCCGCAGCTTCTACACCTCCAAGAAGCCCATCAAGGCGCCGGCCGACGTCAAGGGGCTCAAGATCCGGGTGCAGGAGTCGCAGGTCCAGATCGACTTCATCAAGGCCCTCGGCGGCTCCCCCACCCCGATGGACTACGGCGAGGTCTACAGCTCGCTGCAGAGCGGACTCCTCGACGGAGCCGAGAACAACGAGCCGTCCTACTACTCGGCCTCCCACTACGAGGTCGCGAAGAACTACACCCTCGACCGGCACATGCGCGTCGCCGAGGTGCTGCTCATCAACAAGGACACCTGGGACGGGCTCGACTCCGCGGACCAGGAGGCCCTCCAGAAGGCCGCCGACGAGGCCGCTCCCTTCCAGCGCGAGAAGTGGGACGCCCAGGTCGAGGCCGACCTGGAGAAGCTGCGCGGCGAGGGTGTCACCATCAACGAGATCACCGACCTCGCGCCGTGGCGCGAGGCGACCAAGTCCGTCATCGACAAGCACGGCGCCGACCTCGGCACCTACATCGACGCCGTCGAGGAGCTGCGCACCGCATGAGCGAGACCGTCCTGATCACCGGCGCCAACGGCGGCGTCGGACGACTGATGCGCCCCCGGCTCGCCCGAGAGGGCCGGGTGCTGCGCCTCCTCGACGTCGTACGTCCCGAGGAGCCCGCCGCGGGCGAGTCGGTCGAGGTCATCGAGGCGTCGGTGACCGACGAGGCGGCGATGCGAGCCGCCTGCGAGGGCGTGGACGCGATCATCCACCTCGGCGGCATCAGCGTCGAGGCCCCCTGGAACGACATCCTCTCGGCCAACATCGACGGCACCCGGGTGGTCCTCGAGGCCGCTCGGGACGCCGGGGTCCGCCGTGTCGTGCTGGCCTCGAGCAACCACGCGACCGGCTTCTACGAGATCGACGGTGCGCCGCAGGGCGGGCTTCCTGCGGATGCCTTCCCCCGACCCGACACCTACTACGGGGTCAGCAAGGTCGCGATGGAGGCGCTCGGTTCGCTCTTCCACGACCGCTACGGCATCGACGTGACCGCGCTGCGGATCGGCTCGTGCTTCGAGAAGCCGTGGGACCGCCGCTCGCTGTGGACGTGGATGTCGCCCGACGACGGCGCGCGGCTCCTCGAGGCCTGCCTGGCCACCCCCGAGCCCGGCTTCCGGGTCGTGTGGGGCATCTCCCGCAACACCCGCAACTGGTGGTCGCTGGAGGCGGGCGAGGCGATCGGCTACCACCCGCAGGACGACTCCGAGGTCTTCGCAGCCGAGATCCTCGGCGACGGGATCGACGACGAACCGCAAGGGCCCGAGGAGCGACTGGCCGGAGGGAAGTTCTGCTTCACCCCGTTGGGTGAGCACCAGAAGAAATAGGCC
>NZ_JBHVKN010000171.1:0-11077 GCF_042798075.1 Nocardioides sp. NPDC057772 | reverse complement strand
ACTCCCCCCCGCCTCGCGATCTTTCGCTCCGTCTCGCGGGGGGGGGTTTTGGGGTGGGTTGGGCCGCCGCGAGATCCTTACTGCACGTGCGGGACCACGACCGTGACGTCTCGGCCGACGTATCTGACGTCTCGGCTCAGAGCTTGATGCCCAGCGCCGCGTCGACGAGCTTGGCGATGGTCTCCCCGGCGAGAGCGTCGGAGGTCTCGGCAAGACCGCCCTGACCGAGAGTCGCGGCGACCCAGGCGTCGACGGCCTCGACGGCACGTGGCGCATCCAGGTCGTCGGCCAGGGCGCCCAGCACCGTCTCGACGACCGGAGCCGCGGGGGCACCGCGGCCCAGGGCCACGGCCTTGCGCCACTCGGCGATCTGGTCGACGGCGTCGAAGAGCTTGGCGTCGGTCCACTCCCAGTCGTCGCGGTAGTGGTGGCCCAGGAGCACCAGCCGGATCGCCATCGGGTCGATCTCGGAGTTGCGCAGGGCGGAGACGAAGACGAGGTTGCCGCGCGACTTGGACATCTTGTGGCCGTCGTAGGCCACCATCCCGCCGTGGGTGTAGATCTCGGCGAACTCCTTGCCCGCGGAGCGGGCGTGGGAACCGGACATCTCGTGGTGCGGGAAGACCAGGTCGGAGCCGCCGGCCTGGACGGTGAACCCGGCACCGAGGTGCTCGAGCGCGATCGCGGTGCACTCGATGTGCCAGCCGGGCCTGCCGGGGCCGTAGGGCGAGGGCCAGGACGGCTCGCCGGGACGCTCGGCGCGCCACAGCAGCGGGTCGAGCGGGTCCTTCTTGCCGGCCCGCTCGGGGTCGCCGCCGCGCTCGCCGAAGAGCGCGAGCATCTCCTCACGAGACATCCGCGACTCGTCACCGAAGGCGTCGTCGACGGCCACCGAGGCGTAGACGTCGTCGTCGACCTTGTAGATCGCGCCGGCCTCCTCGAGCTCGCCGATCAGGGAGAGCACCAGCGGGATCGACTCGACCGCGCCGATGTAGTTCTGCGGCGGAACGACGCGCAGCGCCTCCATGTCCTGCCGGAACAGCTCGGTCTCGCGCTCGGCGAGCGCCTCCCACGCGATCCCGACCTTGTCGGCCCGCTCGAGGAGCGGGTCGTCGACGTCGGTGACGTTCTGGGTGTAGCCGACCTCGTAGCCGGCGTTCAGCCACGCCCGGTGGAGCAGGTCGAAGGCGACGTAGGTGTTGGCGTGGCCGATGTGGGTCGCGTCGTAGGGCGTGATGCCACAGACGTAGAGCGAGCGGCGGCCCTGGCCCTGTGTCGGGACGACCGCGTCCCGCTGATGGTCATAGAGCTGCACCTCGGGCCCTTTGACGGACAGTTCTGGGACATCGGGTGCAGACCATGCGCGCATGGGTGCAGCCTACTTGGCGGACCTCACGTGTCTCAGAAAGGAGGCCACGGGATGACATGCCGGTCGTAACCCGGTCGGGGGAAGACCCCCTCGGCGAGCAGCCGCTCGCAGCGGAGCCCGAGCGCCTCGACCTCCCGACCCGAGAGGTACGCAGCCAGCTCCCGCCCCAGCGGACCCGACAGCCCCGCGTGGACCGTCCGGATGCCGGAGAGCTCCTCGTCGGAGAAACCCAGCCCCTGCCAGCCCCACAGGACGGTGCGCAGCTTCGGCTCGTCGTGGAAGGTCAGCCCGTGATCGCAGCCGTAGCGAAGCCCACCGGCGACCGGCAGGACGTGACCGCCCTTGCGGTCGGCGTTGTTGGTGATCGCGTCGAAGACCGCCATCCGCCGAAGCTCGGGCGTGTCCTCATGAACCAGGGAGACGACCCGGTCCTGCTCGTCGAAGCCATCGAAGACCCTCAGGAAGCCGGAGGGGACCTCGCCCTCGGGCACGATCGTGACCGGCTCGACGCTCTCGTCGGCGTGAACCCAGCGCTGGATCATCCCGGGGCCGTGCGGCCCGTCGCCGAGCCAGGTCTTGGGGACGACCGACCAGCCCAGCGCCTCGGAGACGAGGTAGGAGGCGACCTCGCGATGGGCGAGGTTCCCGTCGGGGAAGTCCCACAGCGGCCGCTCCCCCGCGATCGGCTTGTAGACCACCTCGGTCTCACCGAGGATGGCCAGGAACGTCGCGTTGGAGGCCGTCGTCAGCCGCCCGACGAGCTCCATGGCGCCGTCGCTCCGGGAGGCACCGTGCTCGATCTCCGGGGCCGGGTCCACAGGATCAGACCGGGTCACGGCGCTTGAACCCGTTCGCCCGGACGCACAGGTGGCCCTCGGGGTCGATCGGGTTGCCGCAGAACGGGCAGTTGGGACGCCCTGCGCCCAGCACCGCCTCGGCACGCTTGACGAAGGCGCGGGCGTTGCGCGGGGCGATCCGCACCAGGAGCACCTCGTCGGGCTCCGGCTCGTCCAGCTCGATGGCGGCCACGGCGTCCTCGTCGACCAGCGCGCCGGTCTCGTCGACCTCGGCGATGATCTCGGTCTCGTTGATCGGGAAGACCTCGAGGACGACCTTGTCCTCGTCGGGGTCCCAGGCCAGCGTCATCGTGCCCGCGCGGAACTCCTCCTCGATCGGCTGCTCCAGCGGGCCGTTGTCGTCGAGCTCATAGGGAGCCATCGCCGGCACCACGGCGGGCGCCGACTTCATCACCTCGTCGAGGAGCTCGTCGAGCCGCTCGGCGAGCACGGTGACCTGCTGCTTCTCCAGAGCCACGGAGACGACCCGCGCTCCCTCACGCGCCTGGAGGAAGAACGTACGCGCTCCGGGCTCGCCGACGGTGCCGACGACGAATCGTTCGGGCGGGTCGAAGGCGTGCATCACAGGCATGCCACAAACCTTATCCAGCAGAGTCCAAACCGTCTCCAGGACCCGAGCCCCCACCGACGACGGCGTCGTCGTTGCGACGGCGCGACGGCTTGCGTCCCTTCTTGGCCGAGGGCTTCGGGGCCAGCCAGGACAGGTCGCCCGCATGCGTGTTCGTGGCCAGGACCGAGGGACGGCCCTCGCCGTAGCGGACCACCGAGATCGATGCGGGGTCGACGTGCAACCGCTGGAAGAGGTCCAGGTGCATGCCGAGCGCGTCGGCCAGGATCGACTTGATCAGGTCGCCGTGGCTCACGCATAGCCAGACCGCCGAGTCGCCGTGCGCCGCGGTGACGGCGGCGTCGTGGCGGCGTACGGCCTCGACTCCTCGGGCCTGCATCGCGGCCATCGACTCACCGCCGGGGAAGGTGACGGCGGAGGGCTGGGTCTGCACCGTCTTCCAGAGCTTGCGACGCGCCAGCGTGGTGATCTTCTCCCCCTGCCACTCGCCGTAGTCGCACTCCGAGACACCGTCCTCGACCACGACGGTGGGCAGCTCTGCGCGAGCCTCGAGGATCACCGACAGCGTCTGCTGACAACGCTCCATCGGGCTGGTCACCGCCAGCGCCAGCGGGACCGCCGCGATCCGTTCGGCCGCTCTGCTCGCCTGCTCCACGCCGCTCTCGTCCAGCCTCACCCCGGGAAGCCGGCCGGCCAGCGTGCCGGCTGCGTTCGCCGTCGTACGGCCGTGTCTCACCAGGATCATCGTCGCCACGACTGGCGACCCTATCCTGACCGGTGAAGCCGTCCCATGATGCCGGGCGGCATGGCCTAACCTGACAACGTGATCGTCGACAGCGCTCTCTACCGCGCCGGCGCGCGGGACAGGATCGACTGCGCGCCGCACGACTACGCCACGCTCCGAAGTGGCGTGAAGGACGAGGGCGACTTCGTCTGGCTCGGGCTCTACCAGCCCAGCCAGTACGAGCTCGAGGAGGTCGCCGAGGCTTTCGGTCTGCATCCGCTCGCCGTCGAGGACGCTCTCACCGCCCACCAGCGGCCCAAGCTGGAGCGCTACGAGGGCGGGATGTTCCTGGTCGTCAAGACGCTGTGGTACGTCGACCCCGAGGACGCCGTCGAGACCGGCGAGGTCGCCTTCTTCATCGGTCCCGATTACGTGATCACGGTCCGTCACGGTCGCGGCTCGCGGCTCGCACCGGCCCGCGAGCTGCTGGAGACCAGCGACGATCAGCTCCTCAACGAAGGTCCCTACTCCGCCGTCCACGCCGTCGTCGACTACATCGTCGACGGCTACGTCGACGTCGCCACCGAGCTCACCAAGGATGTCGACGAGGTCGAGACCTCGGTCTTCTCCGACGAGCGCACCCACGACTCAGCCCGGATCTACCGGCTCCGCCGCGAGATCGCGGAGGTACGCCGCGCGGTGATGCCATTGCGCGAGCCGGTGCGCCGCTTCGCCAACGGCGAGGGCGGGATCGACCCCGACCTGCGGCCGTACTTCCGCGACGTCCTCGACCACCTCTCCTCCATCGTGGAGTCGATCGAGAACCTCGAGACCCTGCTCTCCTCGGCCTTCGAGGCCCACCTCGCCCAGCTCTCGCTGCAGCAGAACGATGACATGCGAAAGATCTCCGCAGGGGCGGCGATGATCGTGGTGCCGACCCTGATCGCAGGGATCTACGGGATGAACTTCACCCACATGCCCGAGCTCGACTGGAGGTTCGGCTACCCGTTCGCGCTATTGCTGATGAGTGGCGTGATCGCCGGGATGTGGATCTTCTTCCGCAGGTCCGGCTGGTTCTGACCCGCGTCACTACCCTCTGCGCCACCAACTGCGCTGCCGATGCTCTGCCGCCTCGCGTGCGCACTCCCGGAGCTCGTAGGCCACGGCTCGATACACGGTGGCCCACTGCTCCCCCGTGAGCCCGCCGACCTGAAGGTCGCTGCTCCGCGCGCTTGTGAAGACCTGTGCGTCTTCGACGTACTTCGCGGCTTTCGCTTCGAGCCACGCTACGTGGTGCGGGGTGATACTCATTGCGGCCAGTATTTCACGTTTGACGGACCTGGCCCGGCTTGTCCGCCCTGCAATCCCCATTCATACCGTTACGCAACTAGTCGAGCTGCTTGACCAGACGGGCCTCGAGGTGCTCCCGATCGCACCACAGGGAGAGGTCGTCGGCGAACTCCGACTCGGCCGCGCCGCCCTGCGAGTCGAGCTGCTCGCCCTGGTTCCACTCGGTGAGCATCGCCGCGTCGTCGTAGCCGGTCGGCATCCGTGGACCCTGGTAGCGGACCGCCACGACCTCTTTCTCGCGCACCGAGATCATCCACGCCCAGCCCGCGTCGTCGCCCTCGGCCGGTTGCCAGGCGAAGACGAGCGGGCCCCGCTCGCCCTTGGTGGTGACGCAGTGGTCGCGCAGCGCCGGCGCCGAGCAGGGCTCACGGGTCATCCAAGCGGGCGGTGACTGCGCGGCGAGAACGTCGATGTCAGCGTCCGGCATGCCCGTGAAGTCAGGGGAAGAGCGCTGCAGCAGCCGCCCTCCGATGGCGTCGGGGCCGAACCGCTCGCGCAGCGGGGACCGGATGACGCCCTTGTAGTAGCCGTAGCCGCCCCGGCCGCCGACATAGGCCTGGGCGATGCCGTGGTCGGTGTTGCGCACCAGCTCGTACGCCTCGGGCTCCGGCTCGCCGCCCGCCCAGTCGTCGAGCTCCTCGCCGAGGGCGAGGGTCGAGGAGGTCGCCTGGTAGCGGAGCCGTGGGTCCTCGACGACGGCGACCAGCTTCCCGACGCTGATCGGTATGGCGAGCCTGCGGGGGTCGCCGCTGATCGTGGGCCCGGAGTAGTCGATCGAGGCGGTCTCACCGTCGTCGCGCAGCAGCACGATCCTGACATTGCCGGGGTCCTCCTCGGGCTCCTCCTCGGTCCAGCGAAGCTGCATCTCGGCGTTCTTCACCTCGGTCGGCAGGTCGAGGCAGTGTTGTTCGAGCTCGCGCCGGCATGGACCCTCCGCGGGCGGCTGAGCCGAGACGGCCACGCTGACCAGGTCGCCGTCGTACTCGCCGTCGGCGCCGTAGCGAAGGTCGACCGAGACCTGCTCGGACGGCGTGGACTCGTCGGTGTAGGAAGCGGCCCGGGTCGAGGTGTCGGTCGGCAGGTGCTCGAGCGCGACCGCTGCGACGGCGCGGTGGGTGATCCGGCCGGGATCGCCACCGGCGTCGACAGTCTCCCCGGAGCACGCCGAGACGATCATGGCGCCGACGACGGCGATACCCCCAAGACCTTGGTTGACACGGGCATCAGTGCAGGAACGTGAACAGCGGTGAGTCGGGCTCGATCCGCTCGATGAGCAGGTCGCTGGCGCCCATCCGCTCCAGCAGCCCCTCGAGACCGTCGGCGGAGTCGAGGTCGATGCCGATCAGCGCGGGTCCGTGCTCACGGTTGGACTTCTTGACGTACTCGAAGACCACGATGTCCTCGCCGTCGGCCAGCACGTCGTCGAGGAAGCCGCGCAGCGCGCCCGGGGCCTGCGGGAACGAGACCAGGAAATAGTGGCGCAGGCCCTGGTGGATCAGCGCCCGCTCGAGCACGTCGGCGTAGCGGGAGACGTCGTTGTTGCCGCCGGAGAGGACGGCTCCGACGCGCGTGGCGCCACCCAGGTCGATCTGCCCCAGAGCCGCCACCGCGAGGGCGCCGGCGGGCTCGGCGATGATCCCCTCGGTCTGGTAGAGCTCGAGCATCTCCACGCAGATCGCGCCGACCGGCACCGAGACGAGCTCGTCGACGTACTCCTTGACGATCGGGTACGTCACCGTCCCCGCGGTCGCCACCGCGGCCCCGTCCACGAAGGTGTCGAGCGTGTCCAGCCGCACCGGCCCGCCTGCCTCGAACGCAGCGGCCATCGAGGCGGCGCCTTCGGGCTCGACGCCGATGATCCGGGTCTGCGGCCAGACCTCGCGCACCCAGGTCGCGACACCCGAGGCGAGGCCACCGCCACCGACCGGCAGCAGCAGGACGTCCAGCGGCTCGGCGATCTGAGAGGTCAGCTCGTAGCCGACCGTGCCCTGCCCGGCGATCGTGCGCGGGTCGTCGAAGGCCGAGACGTAGGTGGCACCGAGACCGCGCCCGAGCTCGTAGGCGTAGGCGGAGGCCTCGTCGTAGGTCGAGCCGTGCAGGGTCAGGGTGACGTGCGACCCGCCGAGGGCGGTGATCCGGTCGCGCTTCTGCTTGGGGGTGTTGGTCGGCACCACGATGTGGCCGGGCACCCCGAGCCGGGCGCACGAGATCGCCACCCCCTGGGCGTGGTTGCCGGCCGACGCGCACACGACGCCGCGCTCGAGCTCCTCGGGAGTCAGCGAGCTCATCAGGTTGTAGGCGCCGCGGACCTTGTAGGACCGTCCGAGCTGCAGGTCCTCGCGCTTGAGGAGGACCTCGGCGGCGTACCTCTCCGAGAGTCTGACCGAGCGCTCGACCGCGGTGCGCGTGGCGATCGTGCGCGCGGCGGCTTCCTCGATCGCAGCGGGTGTTACGGCAGGCTTCTTGCCAGACTCAGACACGTGCCTGAGTTTGTCACGATCACCACTCGGTGAGCACGCCCGCGCCGAGGAGCACCAGAACGGCGAGGCCGAGGACGACCCGGTAGATCACGAACGGCGTGTAGGTGTTGCGCGAGAGGTACTTCAGCAGCCAGGCGATCACTGCGTAGCCGAGGACGAAGGAGACGATCGTGGCCACGATCGTGGGACCCCAGCCGTAGAGGTTGTCCTCGTGGGCGATGTCCTTCATCTCGAAAAGGCCCGCCCCGAAGACCGCCGGCAGTGCCAGCAGGAACGCGTACTCGGTCGCCGTGGCCCGCTCGTAGCCCAGCGCGCGGCCCATCGAGATCGTCGCCCCCGAGCGGGAGACGCCGGGGATCAGTGCACAGGCCTGGGCGCAGCCCATCAGGATCGCGTCGCGCCAGGACAGGTCGTCGAACTGCTTCCGGTTCTCACCGATCCGGTCGGCGATACCGAGCACGATGCCCATCACGACGAGCATGGTGCCGACGACGTAGAGGCTGCGCAGGTCCTTCTCGATGATGTTCTGGAACAACAGCCCCATGATCACGATCGGGAGCGACCCGACGATGATGAACCAGCCCATCCGGGCGTCGGTGTGGCTGCGGAGCTCCGGGTTGACGAGGCTGCGGGCCCAGGTGGAGATGATGCTCCAGATGTGCTTGCCCATGTAGGCCAGCACAGCGAGCTCGGTGCCGATCTGGATCACGGCGGTGAACGCCGCGCCAGGGTCTCCCCAGCCGAGCAGCTCGGGGAAGATGCGCAGGTGTGCGCTGGAGGAGATGGGCAGGAACTCGGTGAGTGCCTGAAGGATGCCCAGTGCGATCGCCTGCAGATAATCCACGGGCGCAAACTCTAAGGGGCATGTACGCAGCCCCCGATGGCTGCCTCCCCGCCGGAGTGTCCACCGTCACTGCCAGCGTGTCCGGCCGGGGCCTCGCGGTGGACCCGGATAGATTGTCCTCATGCAGAGCCGACTCCTCGGAGCCACTGGGCTGCGAGTCTCGTCTCTCGCCCTGGGCACCATGACCTGGGGCAGCGTGACCGATGAGCACGAGGCCCGTGAGCAGCTGGCCGGTTTCACCGAGGCCGGCGGCACGCTCGTCGACACCGCCGCCGGCTACGGCGACGGGGCTTCCGAGAAGCTGCTCGGCACGCTTCTCGCCGAGCGTGCGGTGGCCCGCGACGACATCGTCCTGGCGACCAAGGGCGGGATCACCTGGCGCGGCGGCAACCGCGGCGTCGACACCTCCCGCGGCGGGCTGCTCACCGGTCTGGACGCCTCGCTGAAGCGGCTCGGCGTGGACCACGTCGATCTGTGGCAGGTGCACGTCTGGTCCCCCGAGGTGCCGCTCGAGGAGACCCTCTCGGCGCTCGACATGGCGCTGAGCAGCGGCCGCACCGCCTACGTCGGCGTCTCCAACTACACCGGGTGGCAGACCGCCCAGGCGGCGACCTGGCAGCGGTCCGTGCCCGGGCGGGCGACGCTGGCCTCGACCCAGGTGGAGTACTCGCTGCTCGCCCGCGACGTCGAATACGAGGTCCTGCCCGCCGCCGAGGCGATGGGCATGGGCCTGCTGGCCTGGTCGCCGCTGGCCGGTGGCGTGCTGACCGGGAAATACCGCACCGGCATCCCCTCGAACTCCCGCGGGGCCGACCCGACGTTCTCGGCCCGGGTGGACGCCTACGACGACGAGCGCTCGCGCGGCATCGTCACCGCCGTCGCCAAGGCCGCCGAGGGCCTGGAGTGGACTCCGCTGCAGGTCTCGCTGGCCTGGGTGCGCGACCGTCCGGGCGTCACCGCCCCGATCCTGGGAGCGCGTACGGCCGCCCAGCTCAAGGAGGCCCTCGAGGTCGCCGAGCTCACCTTGCCGCCCGAGATCGCGCTCGCGCTCGACGACGTCTCGGCGGTCTAACCGCCCGCGCGGGAACATCTCTTCCGGCACACTGGTTCTCCTGAGTAGTCCAGCAGAAGGAGTGCTGCCTTGGCCCGAGCCGAACGCCGCCCACCCCGCCCGGGAGTGATGTGGGAGTACGACAAGGTGACCTTCTCGCGCGAGTTCTCGCGCAACATCGTGGCCAAGCTCCTGGTCGAGCGTGCCGAGCACGGCGGCTGGGAGCTCGACCGGGTGCGGATCACCGCCGACGGCACCCGCCGGGTGACGCTGCGCCGCAAGATCATCCGGCAGCGGCTCACCGTCTGAGCGCGTCTGCGCGCCCCTCACGCCGGGAGACATTAAGGTCCTTGGCGTGATCCATCTCGTACGTCACGGCGAAGCCGTCGGCGAGGACACCGCCGATCCCGGTCTCTCCGAGCTCGGCCGCAGCCAGGTTCAGGCCCTCGCCAACCGGCTGGCCTTCCGCCCGGTCCGTCAGGTGCTGCACGGCCCGAGCCGGCGTACGTCCGAGACCGCGTGCATCCTCACCGAGAACCTCGGCGCCGGCGCGGCGGCCTCCGACCTGCTCGCCGACCGGACCCCGGTGCCGTCGCAGGAACGGCGCGGTGACTACCCGACCCACCGCTGGGAGTGGTTCGAGGACGTCCCCGAGGCCGAGCGCGACATCAACGGAGCCGAGCTCACCGCCGCGTGGCACAAGCTCTGGTTCGACCACCACGACGAAGAGATCGTGCTGGTCACCCACGCGTCCGTGGTCGCCTGGTTCGTACGCCAGGTGCTCAACGCCCCGCCGGCGACCTGGATGCGGATCGGCCCGATCGGCAACGCGACCCTGACCAGCATCGGACCCAACATCGCCGGTGAGCCCGTGGTCGAGACGTTCAACGCCGAGGTCGTCCTGCCGATCTGAGCCAAGCGGCGCCCACAAGGCGCCAACAACACGGACATGAGGCCGCGACACGGTGCCGGAAGGCTTTACCGCGCTGGCAGGATCCGCCCGTGACCTCGGCACTCGACACCCTGACCCCCGTCCAGCGCGACCTTCTCGACCAGTGGCTCCCCGGAGCAGAGCTGGTCTCCGACCGGAGCGAGCTGCGTCGCGCCGGCACCACCGCTCTCGTGCTCGCCTCCGGCGAGGACCGCTTCCTGGTGAAGGCCGCGGCAGAAGGCGTACGCCATATCGACCGTGAGCTCGCCGCCTTCCGCAGCTGGCTGGCGCCCTGGACCGAAGCCGGGCGCGCGCCGAGCCTCGTCCAGGCCGACCGGGACGCCCGGATCATCGTGACGACCCATCTCGACGGCGAGCCGGCCAGCACCTCGGCCGCCATCCACGACCCCGAGATCTACCACCAGGCGGGCGAGCTGCTGGCGACCTTCCACGGCCAGGCGAGGGTGGAGGACGAGGACTACGAGGCCGAGATCAACGAACGCGCCGTGGGTTGGCTCGACGACGCCGGGCTGGACGCCGAGCTCACCGAGCGGCTCCGCGAGGACCTCGACGGCTGGGAGGCCCCGGTCACGGTCCTGCGGCCGAGCCATGGTGACTGGCAGCCGTCGAGCTGGGTGATCGACGGCGGCACGCTGCGCGTGGTCGATACCGGCCGGTTCGGCTTCCGTCCCGCGCTCTACGACCTCGGCCGGCTGTCGTCGCATGACTTCACCCGCAACGACGCCTTCGAGAAGGCGTTCATCGACGGCTACGGGTCCGACCCGCGCGAGCCGGAGGCCTGGCACCGGCTCCGGGTGCGCGACGCCCTCTCCGTCGCCCGGTGGGCGCACCGCACCGGGCATGCCGAGGTCTCCGCGCTCAGCGCCGAGACGCTCGTGGGGC
>NZ_JBHVKN010000170.1:0-11180 GCF_042798075.1 Nocardioides sp. NPDC057772 | reverse complement strand
GGGCCGCCGCCCCGATAGCCAGCCAAGTTTTTTCTCGATCTGGTCCGGAGTCCAGGACCGCGAAGCGGCCGGCGAAGCCGGCGGGCCGAAGGCCCGTCCTTGACGCCGGTCCAGATCGAGAAGACCCTCAGGAAAGGGTCGGCGGCCCACGCCAACCACGAAGTAACGGTTGTGCACAGGCAGTTCGCCCTACGTCAGCGCCCGATCGAACTGATCCTCAGTGATCGCCGGGGCCCCCAAGGCCGTGGGCCGATCCCGCCGAGTACGCAGCCCGTCGAGCAAGAGCGTGACGAACCGCTGCCACAGCTCCGGCGCGACGTCCCGGGTGTGATGGGTGACCGCCCCGAGCATCAGGTGGATGAGGGGGAAGTCGGAGGGCTCGACATCGTCGCGGAGCTCACCGGCCTGCTGGGCGCGGACGATGAGGGTTCTCGCGGCGGGCTCGAATCCGTTGCGAGCGTCAACGAAAGCGTCGGCGGTGCCTCGGTTGCGTTCGAGCACGAGCTCGCGGAGCCCACGGTTCTCGGCGAAGTCCCGGGACGTGGCGAGGAAGAACTCCTCGAAGCCGCCCCATGGGTCGGGGTTGGTCAGGGCCTTCTCGGCGTGGTCGGCGAGGCGTCGTACGGCGCCTGTCAGCACCGCCTCGATGAGCTCGTCTCGGTTGGCGAAGCGACGGTAGACGGTGCCGACGCCGACCCCGGCGTGGCGGGCGACATCGTCGAGGGTGACGTCGATGCCGCGGGATGCGAAGAGCTCCTGGGCGGCGGCGATGAGGCGCTGACGGTTGCGCTCGGCGTCGGCGCGCAGCGGCCGGGTGGGTGGGGCCGGTGACGTACTCATGCCTTCATCCTAACCAAGCGGAGAATGTTTCTCCGCTTAGTGCTAGGCTGCGAGTTAACCGGAGAACAGGTCTCCGTTTGGGAGGAGGCGTGAACATGGCGGCACCACGGGCGCTGATCGTCGGGATGGGCATCGCGGGACTGGCGACGGCGATGCGGCTGCGTGAGATCGGCTGGGAGCCGGTGATCGTGGAGCGTGCCCCTGACCGCCGGGCCGCCGGCTACTTCGTCGGACTCTTCGAGACCGGGCGTGCGACCGCGCAGCGGATGGGTGTGCTCGACGCGATCGGTAACCGCACCGACCTGGACGGGATCACCTACAACGTCGACCGAACCGCGACCAGACGTCGTCCGGGCATGGGCTACAGCGACCTTCCCGGCCAGCCGCGCCTCATCCTGCGCGGCGACATCGAGTCCGCGCTGTACGACCAGGTCGTCGAGGTCACCGAGATCCGCTACGGCACCAGCCCCGCCGCCGTCGACGAGCACGTCGACGGGGTCCACGTGACCCTGCGCACCGCGGACGGTGTCGAGACCACCGAGCGCTTCGATCTCGTCGTCGGAGCCGACGGTCTGCGCTCGACCGTACGCCGCCTGGTGTTCGGGCCCGACGAGGAGCTGCTGAAGCCGCTGAACCACATCATCGGCGTCGCCCTCCTCCAGGAGCAGGTGCCGGGGTTCAACCCCTCTGACGGACTCATCCTCACCGAGGAGGGCCGCTCGGTGTGGGTGTTCGGGTTCGCCGACCACGCGCCGACGGTGATGTTCTCCTATCGGACCGACGACGAGGACGCCCAGTTCCGCGGCAACCCGATCGACAGGATCCGCGCCGCCTTCGGCCCCGAGGCGCCGGGGCCGATCCTGGAGCATCTCTTCCGCGAGTTCGAGGCCGCCGAGGACCGCCTGTTCGACTCGGTCCACCAGGTCGTGATGCCGACGTGGCACACAGACCGCGTCGTCGTGGTCGGCGATGCGGCCTGGTGCCCGACTCTCTACTCCGGCATGGGGGCCTCGACCGCCATCTCCGGCGCCGACCTCCTCGGCACGACCCTCGCCCGCAACCCCGGCAACACGGCGCGTGCCCTGCGGGAGTGGGAGCAGCGGCTGCGCCCGTTCATCGAGGTGCAGCAGCGCTCGGGGCGTACGGACGGGTTGGCGATGTTCGTGCCGCAGAACCGGCGGGACCTGCTCATGCGTCAGGCGGTGTCGCTGATCAGCAGCAACGACGTCACCAAGAGGGCGTACCGGTCTGTCCTCGCCGGAAAGATCAAGGAGAAGTCGCTCGACGTCGCGGCTCCGTGAGGGTCAGCTCTTCCTGAACAGCGCGGCGAGCAGCCCGACGGAACCGCCGACGATCCAGGGGAGCGGCAGGAGCCAGCGGAGGTCCTCGATGCTGCGTACGACGACGGTGCCGGTCTCGACCAGGGCCCAGACACCGACGAAGACCAGGAAGGCGAGCCCCATGACGAGGTGGCCGATGTTGACCGGGTGCCGGCCGGTGCGCTTGGGCGGCGTGGCCTGGTCCTCGAACCGCGGTGGCGGGGCGTAGTCGTAGCTCATGGTGTGCTCCTCTCGACAGTCTCGATGAAGGCCGCGGCGCGGGGGTCGCTCTCCGCGAAGACGCTGATCGCGCCGATGTCCGCCGTGGTGGTCAGGTGAAGGTCGGCGTCGTCGGCGAGGCCGGGCTCGCTGCCTTCCTGCCCGGCGACGTGGGTGCGGGCCAGGTCGAACCCGCCGACGTCGCTGCGGGTCTCGTCGAAGACCCGCGCCTCACCGAGCGCGCTGACCGAGGCGTCCACGGCCACGGTGGCGTCGTCGGGGACGATCACCGTGATCTCGCCGAAGGAGCTGTTGATGTCGAGATCACGTCCGTCGAGCGTCTTGGCGTCGATGGCACTCATGTCCAGCAGGATCTCACCGGCGTCGACGTTGTAGGACGACTCGAGCACCGCGACGCTCTGCGGGTGGGACTCGATGTTGCTGCTCGTCTCGATGCTCGACGGGTCGATCATGGTGAGCGGCAGCGCGGCCAGCGCCAGCAGTCCGAGGAAGATCAGCCCGCCGGCGCGGCCCCAGAAGGCGCCGAGCACGAGGAAGGCGCCGAAGACGGCCAGCAGTGCCGCCGGGTAGGCGCTGATCGGGACCGACGCCCAGCCCGCGACGTCGACGAGCCCGAGGACACCGACCTCGATGGCGGCGACCGCGATGGCACGACCGAACAGTAGCGGCGGGCGCCGGCGATCGGCCACGGCGACAGGTGCGTTGGGATCGTAGGATCCGGGTGGCCACGGGGCGGGCAGAGTACGCGTCTGAGCTGCGGAGACGTCTACGCGAGCGGGTGCTGTCGAGGTGGCCGGTGGCGGGGGAGGTCCGCCCCGCTTGCGGCCGAGCTTGCCGCGGTTGGCGTACCAGAGCGCGACGACGGCCAGCACCGCGAGCCAGAACCAGGGCACGCTCGTGTCACCGAACGCGTCCCCGAGGAGCGAGATCGCCGCGATGCCGCCGGCGATCCAGAGCAGCAGATTACGGGCCGGCGGCCCGACCGGGACCATCCCGTCCTCGGCGCTCTCCTCGGGCACGAGCAGCCAGGCCGCGACGTACACGATCCCGCCCGCACCGCCGAAGAACACCGACACCACCAGGACCACCCGCACCAGGAGTGGGTCGATGTCGAAGTGGCGTGCGATCCCACCCGCGACGCCCGCGATGTGCCGTCCCTCCGGGGAGGCATGGGTCGTACGCCGCAGGCCACTGAGGTTGCGCAGCTGCTCGCCGCTGGGGCGGGTGCGCGCCTCCGAGACAGGCGATGGCGGCTCCGGGGTGGGAGGCGGCGGCGCCTCGGGCGGGATCGTCACACCCCTACTCTGACCCCTCCGCACCCCGCAGACCATCAGGGACGGCCCTGAGTTCGCGACGAGCCAGGATCAGGGTGAATCCTCATGGCACGCGCCCGCGGTTGGTGTGACGATGGTTGTCATCATGACGACAACCCATGCGACCGCGGAGCTGCCGGCACCGCCTCCGGAGCCGGCAGTACGCCGCGCCTACCGCGACACCGACGCGTCGGTGATCGGCGGCGTGGCCGCCGGCCTGGCCGAGCACCTGAACCTGCCGGTCCTCGCCGTGCGTGCGTTCTTCGTGGTGACGGCGGTGTTCAGCGGCTTCGGCGTGGTCCTCTACGCCGCGCTGTGGATCTTCATCCCCGCCGCGCCCCACATCGAGCAGTCCACGCCGGGCGGCGAGAGCGCGACCCGCGGCGGCCGCCGCCCCGCGGCGCGTGCGAGCGGGGTCGACAAGGGCCCGGCGATCGCGCTGCTCGCGCTCGGGTTCGGCGCCGTCGTCCTCTTCGACGCGATCCTCGGCGCTGGTGCGCTGATCTGGCCGGCGATGCTCGGCGTCGCCGGTGTCGCGCTGCTGTGGCGCCAGGCCGACGCCGCCCAGCGCGAGCGCTGGATCGACGGCACCGGCCGTCTCGACCTGGTGCGGATGGTCTTCGGCAAGGGTGGCTGGCGGGCGTACGTCCGCGTCGGCGTCGGCGTCGGGCTCATGCTCTTCGCGGTGATCCTCGCCGGCGGCCAGCTCAACCTCGGCAACGCCACCGCGTTGGTCATCGCCGGGCTGATCGTGCTCGGCGCGGGCTTCCTCGTCGCCGGGCCGTGGGTGCGTCAGCTCGCCAGCGACCTCGGCAGCGAGCGCGAGGAGCGGATCCGGAGCCAGGAGCGCGCCGACATGGCCGCCCACCTGCACGACTCCGTCCTGCAGACCCTCGCCCTGATCCAGCGCAACTCGGGCGACCCCGCGATGGTGCAGAAGCTCGCCCGTGCCCAGGAGCGCGACCTGCGGGAGTGGCTCTTCTCGACCCCGGCCGAGGCCGACGAGACGTTCGCGGCCGCGCTCAAGGCGGCCGCCGCCGAGGTCGAGGACGCCCACGGCGTGACCGTCGACGTGGTGGTCGTCGGCGACGGTCCCTTCGACGAGACGGTGAGGCCGATCGTCGCCGCCACCCGCGAGGCCGTCACCAACTCCGCCAAGCACGCCGGCACCGGACGGGTCGACGTCTACGCCGAGGCGACCGAGGAGGCCTTCGAGGTCTTCGTCCGCGACCGCGGCGCCGGTTTCGTCCTGGACGAGGTCTCCGCGGACCGGCATGGCGTACGCGACAGCATCATCGACCGGATGTCGCGCCACGGCGGCTCGGCTGTGGTGAGATCGTCACCGGGTGAAGGCACCGAGGTGCGGCTGAAGCAGCCTCGCACGAAGGAGGCTGGCTATGAAGGAGAACGGACATGAGTGAGGTCAAGGTCGTCATCGTCGACGACCACGCGATGTTCCGCACCGGCGTACGCGCCGAGCTGAGCCGGTCGCCGGTCATCCGGATCGTCGGGGAGGCCGAGGACGTCGACACCGCGGTCAAGGCGATCGCCGAGGGCAAGCCCGACGTGGTGCTGCTCGACGTGCACCTGCCCGGTGGCGGCGGTGTCGAGGTGATGCGCAAGGCGCCGGCCATCGACGGCTCGCCGCGCTACCTCGCGCTGTCGGTCTCCGACGCCGCCGAGGACGTCATCGGCACCATCCGCGGTGGCGCCCGCGGCTACGTCACCAAGACCATCACCGGCTCCGAGCTGGTCGCCGCGATCCAGCGGGTCTCCGGAGGAGACGCGGTCTTCTCGCCGCGGCTGGCCGGGTTCGTGCTCGATGCCTTCGCCGGCACCATCGCCATCGCCGACATCGACGAGGACCTCGACCGTCTGACCGAACGAGAGCGCGAGGTGATGCGTCTCATCGCCCGCGGCTACTCCTACAAGGAGGTCGCCGGGGAGCTGTTCATCTCGATCAAGACGGTCGAGACCCACATGTCCAACGTGCTGCGCAAGCTGCAGCTGTCGAGCCGTCACGAGCTCACCCGCTGGGCCAACGACCGCCGCCTGCTCTAGGGGGCGACCCGGTCACGCGGGCTCGGGCGGCCGGGCCTCCATCAGGTGAGCGAGCTCGTCGGTCTCCGCGTCGGTCAGCGTCGTGAACCCGTCGCTGCGCAAGATCTGCAGCGTGCCGTCGGAGATGTCCAGGAACAGACCCACGAGGCGTACGTCCCGGCCTGCCAGGAGCTCCCCGAGCCGGTCGATCATGACCGCGACGTTGACCTGGGAGACCTGGTCGACCTCGCTCCGGCCGGCCGCGGCAGCGGCGAGACCGACCGGATGCCCGGCCTGCCACTCCTGGATTGCCGGAGCCGCGTGACGCAGCCAGTCACCGACCGGTCCCGGCGGCACCTCCCCGGCACGGGTGCTCTCCAGCGCCGAGGTGATCGCCCCACAGCGAGAGTGACCGCAGACGACGACGGTGTTGATGCCGAGGTCGTCGACACCGAACAGCATCGGTGCGGCCACCGAGCTGTCCGTGCTGCCGGGCTCGGGCACGAGGTTGCCCATCGTGCGCACCGTCAGCAGGTCGCCGGGACCGCTGGAGGTGATCAGGTTGGGCACGACCCGGGAGTCGACGCAGGTCAGGAAGACGGCCTGCGGCTCCTGCCCGTCGGCGAGGCCCTCGTAGACCGGCCGCAGCGGCGCCGCGTGGCGGCGGTGGTACTCCCGGACGCCGAGGGCCAGCGGGTGGTGGCGGTCGGTGCGGTCGGCGCGTACGTCCTGCCAGGCGCCCCACGGCAGCAGTGCCCGCGGGCTGATCGGCGGGGCCTTCAGCGCCCGCTCCTGACTCGGCGCCTCGGTGCCGTGCGGCCCGGAGTGCTCCACGACCACCGTGCCGCCGGCGGCCTCGTAGCGAGCGCGCCAGTGGTCGAGCTGGTCACGCCCGGCCGGGTCGAGGTAGTCGACGAGGAGGTCGAGCTCGACGAGCTGGCCCTCCGGGATCGCGTCGAGCCGGCTGACCAGCGTCGGCGTCGCCAGGAACGAGAGGCTGCCGTGCACCTCGACCAGCCACTTCTCGCGGCCGTCGGTGGTCTGGCCGGCCTGGCGTACGTCGATCCGCACGTGGACCAGTCGCCACAGCACCAGGACCAGAGCGGCGACCAGGCCGATCATGACGCCCTCGATGAGGTTGAGCGCGAGCACACCGGTGATGGTCAGGGCGTAGATCCACAGCTCGCCGCGGGCGTGTGCCTGGGAGATGTCGGCGGGCCTGACCAGGCCGGTGCCCATCATGATCAGCAGCCCGGCCAGGGCCGCGAGCGGGATCTGCTCGACGAGCCCGACCAGGACGAGGGCGAAGAGCAGCACCCAGACGCCGTGCAGGATCGCGGAGGCACGGGTGCGGGCTCCGGCGGCGACGTTGGTCGAGCTGCGCACGATGACGCCGGTGACCGGGAGACCGCCCAGAGCGCCGGAGGCGGTGTTGGCCAGCCCCTGACCGACGAGCTCGCGGTTGAGGTTGCTGCGCTGGCCGCCGTGCAGCTTGTCGACGGCGACCGCCGAGAGCAGGCTCTCGACGCTCGCGACCAGCGCGACGGTCAGCACCGCGCCGGCTATGGCGAGCGGGGTGCCCTCCGGCAGCGCGACCGACCCGATCTCGTCGAGCAGGTCACCGCCGAGCTCGACGCGTTCGGCGCCCGGCAGCCAGGCGGCCGCGAGAAGGGTGAGCGCGACGACGGCCACCAGCTGGCCCGGCACGGCCCGGATCCGCTGCGGGAGCCGCGGCCAGGCGAGCAGGATGACGATCACCCCGAGCCCGGCCAGGATGGCGTGGATGTTGGGCTCCTGCGCGTTGCCGATGATGTGCTTGATGTTCTCGAACGCGCTGGACTGCGACCGGCCGCCGAGAGCGACGTTGAGCTGGCCGAGCACGATCGAGATCCCGATGGCGGCGAGCATAGCGCTGACGACGGTGGGCGAGATCGCCAGCGCGTAGCGTCCCAGCCGGGTGGCGCCGAGCACGACCTGGAGCGCACCGGCCATCACGGTGATGGCGCAGGTCGCCTCCCATCCGAACTCGGCGACCGTCTCGGCCACGACGACGGTCATGCCGGCAGCCGGGCCGCTGACCTGCAGCGGGGAGCCGCCGAACAGGCCGGCGACGATGCCGCCCGCAGCGGCGGCGATCAGGCCTGCGGCGACAGGCGCGCCGGAGGCGACGGCGATGCCGAGCGAGAGCGGCACGGCGACGAGGAAGACGACCAGCGAAGCAGGTACGTCGAAGCGAATGATCTGGCCGAGCTGGCCCAGCGGTCGGGATCTACCGGTGGGCAGGGTTGGGTCATGTGTTGACACGTCAGAATCCTCCGTAAGGAGCCGAGATCGAAAATGGCGGTCACCAACAGGCTAGACAGGTGTCCAAAATCATTCTCAGGTCGTCTCACGGGAGCCGCCTGCCGAGTGCGGAGGTCCGGGCTCTAGTCTTTGCCCATGGAGATCGTGCGGCACATTCTGCTCGTCATTCACCTGCTCGGCTTCGCCGCTCTCTTCGGCGGCCTGCTCGTGCAGATCAAGGCCCCGGACAAGGTGGCCAACGGACTCATGCGGGACGGCTCCGGCACCGCGTTCCTGGCCGGTCTGCTGCTCGTCGGCGTCCTCGAGATGGGCGACGGTCCGGTCGACCACGCCAAGGTCGGCGTGAAGCTGGTGATCGGCCTGGTCGTCCTCGGCCTGGTGATGTCCCAGCTGCGCAAGCCCAAGATCTCCAACGCCCTCTACTGGACGATCTTCGCGCTGACGGTCATCAACGTCTGCGTGGCGGTCTTCTGGTCCTCAGCGCACGTCGCTTCCTGACCCTTTCGAGGCCTGCCGACCCGCGACTTGTCGGTGGCGCACTCTACGCTGGAGACAGCATGAGTACGCCTGACCAGACCCCTGTCGCCACCATCCCGGGCCTCGAGGCCTTCGCCTCGGCACAGCCGGCCGACGAGCCGCGTACGCAACGGCGTGGGCCGAGCGCCGAGGAGCTCCTCGACGGGCTCAACGAGCCCCAGAAGGCTGCGGTTCAGCACCAGGGCGCGCCGCTGCTGGTCGTCGCCGGTGCGGGGTCGGGCAAGACCCGGGTGCTGACCCGGCGGATCGCGTGGCTGATCTCCCAGCGCGGCGCCCACCCCGGCAGCATCCTGGCGATCACCTTCACCAACAAGGCCGCGGCCGAGATGAAGGAGCGCGTCGAGGCCCTGGTCGGCAAACGTGCCCGGATCATGTGGGTCTCCACGTTCCACAGCGCCTGCGTGCGGATCCTCCGCAAGGAGATCGACAAGGTCGGGCTGAAGTCCAACTTCAGCATCTACGACGCCCAGGACCAGAAGCGGCTGATGCAGCTGGTGCTCACCGACCTCGACCTGGATCCGCGCCACTACCAGCCCGGCCAGGTGCTCAACTGGGTCAGCGACCAGAAGAACGAGCTGCGCGACGTCGAGGCGGCCGAGAAGGACGCCCGCAACCATCTCGAGCAGACCTACGCCGCGGCCTACAAGGAGTATCAGAAGCGGCTTCGCCAGGCGAACGCCCTCGACTTCGATGACCTGATCATGTCGACGGTCGAGCTCTTCCGGTCCTACCCGGAGGTGCGCGAGGTCTACCGGCGTCGGTTCCGCCACGTCCTGGTCGATGAATACCAAGACACCAACCACGCCCAGTACGCCCTGGTCCACGAGCTCTGCGCCGACCAGATGGACGATACGGCGCTGACCGACTCCTACGCCGACGAGACTCCTCGGGCCGAGCCGGCCGAGCTGATGGTAGTCGGTGACGCCGACCAGTCGATCTACGCCTTCCGTGGCGCCAACATCCGCAACATCCTCGACTTCGAGCAGGACTTCCCCGACGCGACCACGATCCTGCTGGAGCAGAACTACCGCTCCACCCAGACGATCCTCACCGCCGCCAACGCGGTCATCAAGCACAACAAGGGTCGCAAGGAGAAGGCCCTGTGGAGCGACGCCGGCAACGGCGACCGCATCGTCGGCTACGTCGCCGACGACGAGCGCGACGAGGCCCGGTTCGTCTCCGACGAGATCGACAAGCTCGTCGATGCGGGGTTCAAGGCTGCCGACGTGGCCGTCTTCTACCGCACCAACGCCCAGTCGCGTGTGTTCGAGGAGGTGTTCATCCGCACCGGCCAGCCCTACAAGGTCGTCGGCGGAGTGCGCTTCTACGAGCGCAAGGAGGTACGCGACGCCCTGGCCTATCTCCGCACCCTGGCCAACCCCGACGACCAGGTCTCGCTGCGACGGATCCTCAACACCCCGAAGCGCGGCATCGGTGATCGCGCCGTGGCCTGCGTCAACGCGCTCGCCGAGCGTGACGGGCTGACCTTCTGGGAGGCGCTGCAGAAGGCCGAGGACGCTCCCGGCATGGCCACCCGCAGCCTGACCAACATCAAGGCCTTCGTCGCGATGGTCGAGGAGCTGCTGCAGATGGTCGACGCCGGCGAGCGTGCCGACGTCATCTTGGAGACCGTCCTCGACCGGTCGGGCTACCTCGCCTCGCTCGAGGAGTCCGACGACCCGCAGGACGAGACCCGCGTGGAGAACCTCGCCGAGCTCGTCGCCGTGGCCCGCGAGTTCTCCGACGACCCCGTCGCCGCCCCGAGCGCCGACCCCGCCGACGTGGACGCAGGCACCGTCGAGCCCGGCCTCGCCGACTTCCTGGAGCGGGTCGCCCTGGTCGCCGACACCGACCAGATCCCCGACGACGAAGACGGCGTGGTCACCCTGATGACGCTTCACACCGCGAAGGGCCTGGAGTTCCCCGCGGTCTTCCTCACCGGCATGGAGGATGGCGTCTTCCCGCACTCCCGGGCTCTCGGTGACGGCACCGAGCTCGAGGAGGAGCGCCGGCTGGCCTACGTCGGCATCACCCGCGCCGAGAAGCGGCTCTTCATCTCGCGAGCCGTCGTCCGGTCCGCCTGGGGCGCGCCCTCCCACAACCCCGGCAGCCGCTTCCTCGACGAGCTCCCGGTCGACCTGGTCGACTGGCGGCGTACGGAGAAGGAGATGTCCTCTTGGGGCCGGCCCAACTTCGCCGGCGACAGCTGGGGCGGTGGCCAGCGGCTCGGTCAGCCCACCGCGGCCGGGCGTCGCAACTTCTCCTCGGCCGCGCTGCGCGCCGATGTCGCGGCGAAGTCGAAGCCGGCCCGTGCGGTCCCGTCGCTCGATCCGGGTGACCGCGTCACCCACGACTCCTTCGGTCTCGGCACCGTTGTCACCATCGAGGGCTCCGGCGACAAGCAGGTCGCGAGCATCGACTTCGGGGACACCGGGGTGAAGCGGTTGCTTCTCCGCTATGCCCCGGTCGAGAAGCTGTGACTCGGGGCGGCTAAGGGCACACGACGGGCTGTTGCCGCTTAGGCGGCTGGTTTCACATGAGACGCCGAGTCGGCGCAACCGCACGCCTCGCTTCGCTCCAAGGCTGT
>NZ_JBHVKN010000169.1:0-11239 GCF_042798075.1 Nocardioides sp. NPDC057772 | reverse complement strand
GCTGACGGTGGGGGTCCCGGGCCGGGACCCCCACCGTCTCAGTGCTGGTAGGTGCCGACCAGGACGGCGCGGGCCAGCGCCTTGAAGGCCAGGTTGAAGGAGACGACCGCCGGGGTCACCTCGTCGTCGACGCCCAGGGTCTCCTCACCGACGGCGTGGACCACGAAGTAGTAGCGGTGGACCTGGTCGCCGGCCGGGGGAGCGGCGCCGCCGAACTCCTTGGTGCCGTAGTCGGTGGCGACGTGGAACGCCTTGCCGGGGAGCTCGGCGTCGCCGGCTCCGGCACCGGCCGGGAGCTCGGTCACGTCGGCGGGGACGTCGACCAAGGCCCAGTGCCAGAAGCCGCTGGGAGTGGGTGCGTCGGGGTCGAAGCAGGTGATGACGTACGACTTGGTGCCCTCCGGCGCGCCGCTCCAGCTGAGCTGCGGGGAGGTGTTGCCGCCGTCGTAGACCTGGTCCTGCTTCAGCGGCTGGCCGTCGGTCACGTCCTGGCTGGTCAGCGTGAAGGAGGGAAGGGCGGGCATGAGCGAGTAGGGGTCCGGTTTCACCGGGCGGTCGAGTGCCATGGCTACCAACGTAGCTCACGAACCCAGTCCGCGAATCGACCCGTTGTCAGGACACGGCCGGGTGTTGGGCGAGGATGTACCCATGAGTTCTGAGCATGCCGTTCCCTATCCCGCCGGCCTCATCCTGGAGGGCCGGAGGGTGGTCGTCGTGGGTGGTGGCCGCGTGGCGCAGCGGCGGGTGCCGGCGCTGATCGCCGCGGGCGCGCTGGTCGAGGTCGTCTCGCCGTCGCTGACGCCCGCTCTGGAGGGTCTGCTCGGCTCCGGCGAGATCACCTGGCGCTCGGAGCGTTTCACCGCCGACGTGCTCGACGGCGCCTGGTATGTCATCGCGGCGACCCAGAACGCCGACGTCAACGAGGAGGTCTCGGCCGCTGCTGAGGAGCGACGGATCTTCTGCGTACGCTCCGACGACGGCACACAGGCCACCGCCTGGACCCCGGCGACCGGCCATGACGGCGACCTGACCATCGCGGTCCTCGCCAACCGCGACCCGCGACGCTCGGCGGGCGTACGCGACCGGATCCTCGACGGTCTGCGTTCCGGTGACCTGATCGCGCCGCACGAGCGCCAGCGGGTGCCCGGCGTGACCCTGATCGGTGGCGGCCCGGGTCACCCCGGACTGATCTCGGTCGCCGGCCGCAAGGCCCTGATGGAGGCCGACATCGTCGTCGCCGACCGGCTGGCACCGCGCGAGCTGCTCTCCGAGCTCCCTGCCGACGTCGAGCTCGTCGATGTCGCCAAACTCCCCCGCGGCCGCTCGGCCCAGCAGGAGGAGATCAACCGGATCATCGTCGAGGCGGCCAAGGAGGGCAAGGCCGTCGCCCGCTTCAAGGGCGGTGACAACTTCATCTTCGGCCGTGGCTTCGAGGAGGTGCTGGCGTGCCGTGAGGCCGGCGTGCCGGTCCACGTCATCCCCGGCCTGACCTCGCCGGTCACCGTCCCCGGCGTCGCCGGCATCCCGGTGACCCACCGCGGCGTCGCCCACGAGTTCACCGTGATCTCCGGCCACGTCCCGCCGGCCGACCCCACGTCGCTGACCAACTGGTCCGCCGTCGCCCAGCTCGGCGGCACCCTGGTCCTCCTCATGGCCGTCCAGAACGCCCCCGCGATCGCGACCGCCCTGATGGACGGTGGACGTGCCGCCTCGACCCCTGTCGCGGTCATCTGCGACGGCACGATGCCCACGCAGCGTACGGTCCTGGCGACTCTCGAGACCCTCGAGAAGACCCTGGCCGACGAGAACGTCCAGCCTCCCGCGATCATCGTCATCGGCGAGGTCGTCCGCGTCGCCCACCCCGACGCCTTCTAGACCTCTGGTCGGCGCGGCGTCGACTCGTTGCCATGAGTTGGATCGTACGGTCGCTGCATGAGATTTGCAGCGAACCATGGCGGCTGCCCGCTCCGCGATGATCGCACTTGTGCGATCATCGCGTGGGTGCGATCATGAGCATGGAAGTCGAGCTTCATGACGAGGTCGTGAAGTGGCTGGATGCTCTGAGCGACGCGGAGTGGGTCCGGGTCGCGGTGATCGTGGATCGGTTGGCTGATCTGGGGCCCCGCGCACGAATGCCTCTCTCGCGGGGTTTAGGAGAGGGCCTGTTCGAGCTCCGCTTCACTCTTGGGTCGACTGCCCGGAGGATCACCTACAGATTCACCAGCGATGCTCGAATCATCCTTCTGACGACTTTCCACAAGCAACGAGACAACGAGCGCGGTGAGGTGGCCAGAGCCCGCAAGGCGGCCGCCGAATGCGCGCGGCGTTATCCCTAGGAGAGCAACTATGGCGAACTACTCCCGCTGGTCCGACGTCAGGACCGAGCGTCCCGCGCCGTCCGACGAGGCCAGAGCGAGCGTCGAGCAGGATCTTGCACTCGGGCAGCTGATCTACGACTTGCGTACGGAGGCGGGGCTGAGCCAGCGTGAGCTGGCCACTCGGATGGGCACAACCCAGTCGGTCATTTCCCGGCTCGAGGAAGGCGGTGGGGCGCGCAACCGGATCGACACCCTGGCACGCGTCGCGACCGCCCTGGGCCGGCACCTGGTCCTCTCTTTCCCTGAGGAAGTTTCGGGGGACATGAAGGACTCGGTGCAGGTCGCCTGACCATGGCTGAACTCATCGAGATCTCCGACCCCGACGATCCCCGTCTTGCGGATTACCGCGACCTGCGTGATGTCGAGCTGCGCAAGTCCATCGAATCCTCCGAGGGGCTGTTTCTGGCGGAAGGCGAGAAGGTCGTACGCCGCGCCGTGACCGGCGACTTCGAGCCGCGCTCGTTCCTGATGGCGCCGAAGTGGCTCGACGGGCTTTCCGACGTGCTCGAGTCGACCGATGCGCCGTGCTACGTGATGAGCGAGCAGGCCGCCGAGAAGGTGACCGGCTTCCATGTGCACCGCGGGGCGCTGGCGTCGATGAGGCGGCGACCGCTGCCGTCGGTGGAGTCGGTGCTGGCGGGTGCCCGGTCGGTCCTGGTGCTGGAGGACATCGTCGACCACACCAACGTCGGCGCGATCTTCCGGTCGGGCGCGGCACTCGGGTTCGATGCGGTGCTGCTGGCGCCGCGGTGCGCCGACCCGCTCTACCGGCGCTCGATCAAGGTCGCGATGGGGGCGGTGTTCGCGCTGCCGTGGACCCGCCTGCCGGACTGGTACGAAGCGCTCCCGTCCCTCTCCGCCGCCGGCTTCACCACCGTCGCCCTCACTCTGGCCGACGACGCCGTCGACATCGAGAAGGCGGTCGAAGGTGTCGACAAGGTCGCCCTCGTCCTCGGCTCCGAGGGCCACGGCCTCTCCCCGCGCTGGCAGCAGGCCGCCGACCGCCGCGCCATCATCCCGATGTCCGCCGGCATCGACTCCCTCAACGTGGCCGCCGCCACCGCGGTCGCCTGTTACGTCACCGCCCGCCGATAGCGCCGAGGCGTCACCCGCGTCGACCGAGCCGTCGCGCAGGTCGGCCGAGCCGTCACATCGTTGCCAGATCGGCCGACTAGGTGACGCCTCGCCGTTCTGTGCAGGTAGATGCGCGTGTGCCGGTCTCCGGCATGAATCGGCCAATGCGCTGCGATCGCTAAGAGTCTGGCTTACTCTCATTATTGTCAGATCGACAAAAAGAAGGGGTGATGCCCGGTGCCGGAGAAGAGGTCGCGGCCACGACCGCCCGGCCTGGTGGCGGTTGACCTGGTGATCCTCACCTTGCGTGGATCCAGCTTCCAGGTGCTGCTGATTGAGCGTGGAAACGAACCGTTCAAAGGATCTCGAGCGCTTCCGGGAGGATTTCTCAAGCGCGTTGACGAGGATATTTACGACGCGGCTCTGCGCGAGCTGCGAGAAGAAACCGACCTAGATGGCGCTGGTCTGCACATCGAGCAGCTTGGCTTCTACGGCAAGCCAGATCGCGACCCAAGGGATCGCGTCGTGTCGGTGGTCTACCTGGCCATCGCGCCTGGACTGCCCGAGCCCGTCGCAGGAACCGACGCAACAGGTGCGGCGTGGACCTCGATCGACGAGGTCACTTCCGGTCGGATTCCGCTCGCTTTCGATCATCGACAGATCCTCGACGACGCTGTTGAAAGGGCGCGCACGAAGCTCGAGCACACCGCGCTGGCCACGGCCTTCTGCGCACCGGCCTTCACGATCGCCGATCTTCAGCGTGTCTATGAAGCTGTGTGGGGCGTGGAGCTCGATCCACGCAACTTCTATCGCAAGGTCCAAGGTGTGCCCGGCTTCATCGTGGCTGCGGGCACCGAGCGTCGGGCGACCAAAGGCCGACCGGCGCGCCTGTTCCATGCCGGCCAAGCCACTGTGCTGCATCCGCCGATCAGGCGCCCTGAAACCAACGAGTGACACCAGATCAGGCAACGAACCACCCAAGGAGACACCATGACTGAGCCACGGGTAGCCGTCGTGCTGACCGCCCTGGACATCGAATACAAAGCCGTACGTGACCACCTCACCGACCTCGAGTCGGAGCTTCTCGAGTCCGGCACTCGCTACGAGATTGGCACCGTACGCGGCACTTCGTGCCGTGTCGTGATCGGAGTGACGGAAGCAGGCAACAGCTCGGCCGCTGTGCTCGCCGAACGCGCTATTCAGCGCTATGCGCCGGTGGCACTCCTCTTCTCAGGGGTCGCTGGTGCGATGAAGGACTCGATCAACCTGGGCGATGTGGTGGTTGGGTCGAAGATCTATGCCTACCAGAGCGCCGCGGGCGAGGATGACGGTCTCAAGGCGCGGCCGCAGGTGTGGCCGCTGAATCATGCTGTCAGCGAGACCGCTCGATTCGTCGCAAGCAACGAATCCTGGGCCAAGCGGCTGCTGGCAGGAGGTGACGTGCCGCGTGTCACGCGGGCGCCCATCGCGGCCGGAGATGTGGTGCAGAAGTCGCGGATATCGCGCGAGGCGGCGTGGATTCGTCAGCACTACAACGACACGGCCGCCATCGAGATGGAAGGCGCCGGAGTCGCTGAGGCGGGGCGTCTCAACAGTGTCCCCGTCGGCGTCGTCCGCGGGATCAGCGACCGTGCCGACGGCGGGAAGACGGTGGCCAACGACGAGCACTGGCAGCCGCGCGCTGCGGCTCATGCCGCGGCCTTCGCCGTAGAGCTCGCTGTCCAGATGCTCGAGACCGGCCCAGTCGCAGCGAAGAGCACATCTCGAATTGACGACGGGACGGACAGTGCAGCCCAGAACGGCCCCGCTGGCAATGGCAATGGCGCCATGGTCTTCAACTTCAGCTCGGGCACCGTCGGGGTGCAGGCGAACACTGTCAACGGAGGTACCCTCAACGTGACCGGGTCGAGCGTCTCTGGTTCCACCCAGGACATCAGTGCGCTCGTCGCCGAGCTGCGAATGCTGCTTCAGGTGCATCACGCGGCCGGGCGGTTCGACACCGACACCATGGAGGATGCCCTCGACGAGCTCGACATCGCCGAGAAGCTCGCGAATGATCCGGACCTCGCCAAGCGCCACAAGGCGGCCCGCGCCCTCCAGAAGGTCGGCGGTGTCATGTCGGATGTCACCGACATCGCGGCCAAGGCTGCCGCGGCGGCCAGCCACGTCCAGGGGATGTTGTGAACGGCGACTGGGTCAGTCCGAAGGGGCCGACTAACAACTACGCCGCCGCCGGCTCGAACATTGGGATCCAAGCCAACGAAGTTCGCAACTCGAACATCTACCTCATCACCCAGGAATCGTCCCCGCAACAACTATATGAGGTCGGTGTCCGCTATCTAGAGGACGGCGCCCCTCGCAAGGCAGAAGATCTCATCAGCCAAGCAATCAGCCACGACCTCGACAATGCTGAAGTGCGGTTCCACTGGGTCTTGGCAATGTTTAGCAAGCGCTCGTTCCGAGACCTCAGCGCCGCCGAGCGGGGCCGGCTTGAGACGGCGGTCGAGAAGTTCGGCACCTATCCCTTGGACGACCGCTTTACGGTCGCACTCCAGGCGATTGGTTCCCTGATCAGGCTCCTCGGGCGAGGCGACCACAGCGGAGAGGTCGCGGCGCGCAAAGTCGAAGCGGTTGAAGAAGAGATCCTCAACCTGACTCCGGACCTCGCCGGCAAGGTCAACCGGCACTTTGATCTGGTCCTCTCAGCAACTACCAAGACCAGGCTGTGGCGAAAGACGTGTGAGCGAGCCGAGCAGGAGCGCTTCGGTAATGATCGCGCAAAGCGCGTGTGGACATACTTCGAGGTCGATCCGACAGCACCCCGCCTGCCGTCTAGGCGCGAGGAAGTCTCTGGCCCAGAGGTCCATCCCGCCGAGCTGGCCGGCGTGGCCGCCTTCATCCTCGCCAGCACCCTGCTCGGATGGAGGTCCATCGCGAGTGGGAACCTCGGGGCGATCCTTGCCTTCCTGGTGCTGGTTGCCGCTGGTGCCGTTGCGGTGCGCGATGCGTACGCCTGGCGCTACCGGTCCGATCGGATCACCCTCCTCGCCAGACGCCACTTCGGCGACGGTCTCCCCGACGCGCCGATGAACGGCGATGAGTTCGCGCCGCAGGTGCGGCGTGCGTTTCGCCGCTACTTCTCGAAATATCGGCCGCCGGACAAAGACCCGGACGAGTGGCTGAGGGAAACCTCGGGCGTACGCGCACGTCTCAGTGCGGAGCTCGCCGAGACCTATCGGGAGCAACGTACGTCGGTGGACGAGATCAGGTGGCTGATCCGCTTTCACGCGGTTGACGTCAGGAAGCGGTACCTCGCTGGCACGCTCTTCGACTTCGCTGACCGCGACCGCGTAAGTCCTCTTCAGATGGCGCGGTGCGTCGGGCTTGCGGTGGTGGCGCTGGCTGCGGCGGTGCAGTTGTTCCGACTCGTCGACATCGGTGGGCAAGTCGCAATGGTGGGTGCCGGGCTGAGTGGAGCTCTCGCCATGGTGATTTGCTACCGGGCATACACCGTCCTTCGTGGCGTACGCGACGATGCGACGGAGGCCCGGCACATCCAGGGGCGGCGCGAACAGGAGTTTGCGCGATGGACGCAAAAACTCGAGAAGCTTCGCCCGAGTGAGCAGGAGATGGAGACCTGGCTGCTCAGCGACATCACCGTGTTGATCGACAAAGTGCTGCGCGAAGGGAAGTGGGATTGGTCCGACGTCATCTCGCACGCGGTGATTCGCCAGCCTGCGCGAGGGGCGGTTGGCCAGTGCGTGACGGGAGGTCCGTGGCGCTATTCGAGGTATCAGCTTCGGGTCTACCTGGTGACGGTCGATGGCGTCCGTGAAGTGACTGCTGCTCTTGCCTTCAAGACCGGGACCTTCGGGGAGGAGTCGCGTGAGAATTTCCAGCTCGACAACATCACTTCCGTCAAGGTCACCGAGGAGGTGGCTGGCGGCCGTGTGCTCACTTTGATGCTGAACAACGGAGACCCCAGGGAGATCCGGGTAACCGAGAGCGTCCCTTCATCAGTACCAATTGGGATGGAGACATCCGACGATCTTTTCAGCGAAGGCGAGATGACCGCACTGAAGGAGCCTGACCCGGAGGTGCTGGAGCGTGTGCGGCTCAACCTCGACGCCACCGGGTTCGAACATGCCCTACGCATGCTCGAGGGAATCGGTGCCGATGGGAAGGGATGGATCGAGCGTCACGCTAGAGCCTGAGGCGTCACCCGCGTCGACCGAGCCGTCACATACGTCGGCCGAGCCGGCACAGCAGTGCCAACTCGGCCGACGGGGGTGACTTCTCGGCTAGATCTGCCACCAGACGGTGGTGTCGCCAGGGAGGTCGGCTGAGCCGTCGGTGACGGGCACGGGGCCCGAGGAGGAGAGGAGTACGTCACCAGGTGCTGCGATGCGTACGGGCTCCTTGGTGGTGTTGACGGTGCACGCGAAGCCAGAGCGCTCGAACCAGAGGACGCCGGCGGGGGCCTCGTCGTGCCAGGTCACCGCGTCGCCGGCGCCGAGGCCGGAGACCTCGCGACGGATCTTCAGCGCCGAGCGGTAGAGCTCGAGGGTCGAGCCCTCGACGCCGGTCTGCGCCTCGACGCTGAGCTCGCCCCACGAGTCCGGCTGCGGCAGCCAGGAGCCACCGTCACCGAAGCCGTAGGACGAACCGCTCCGGGTCCACGGCAGCGGCACGCGGCAGCCGTCGCGGAAGCCGTCCTGGCCGTTGGCGCGGTGGAAGGACGGGTCCTGGCGGACCTCGTCGGGCAGGTCGGTGACGTCGGGGAGGCCGAGCTCCTCACCCTGGTAGATGTACGCCGATCCCGGGAGCGCCAGCATGAGCAGGGTGGCCGCGCGAGCACGTCGAAGTCCGAGCGAGCGGTCGCCAGGCGTCCGGATCTGGGTCCCCGACCCCGGAGGGTTGGCGAACCGGGTCGCGTGCCGGGTGACGTCGTGGTTGGACAGCACCCAGGTCGCGGGAGCGCCGACCGGGCGCATCGCGTCCAGCGAGCTGTCGATGACCTTGCGCAGCGCCCCGGCGTCCCAGGCGGTGTCGAGGTACTCGAAGTTGAAGGCCTGGTGCAGCTCGTCGGGGCGTACGTAGTTGGCCGACCGTGCCACGGTCGGCGTCCACGCCTCGGCGACGAAGATCCGGCCCGGGTAGTCCTCGAGGACCTTCCGCCACGACCGGTAGATCTCGTGGACGCCGTCCTGGTCGAAGAAGGGCATCACGTCGTTGCCGAGCAGGTGGAGCTGGTCGGAGTGGCCGATGGACGGCAGCCCCTCGGCCTTGACCAGGCCGTGGGCGACGTCGATGCGGAAGCCGTCGATGCCGAGGTCCAGCCAGAACCGCAGGATGTCCAGGAACTCCGCAGCCACCTCGGGGGAGTTCCAGTTGAAGTCGGGCTGCTCGGGGGCGAACAGGTGGAGATACCACTCGCCGTCGGGCACCCGCGTCCACGCCGGACCGCCGAAGATCGAGTCCCAGTCGTTGGGCGGCTCCTCGCCGTTCTCGCCGCGCCCGGGCAGGAAGTGGTAGCGGGACCGCATCGGCGACCCGGGTCCCTCCGCCAGCGCCTGCTGGAACCACTCGTGCTGGTCGGAGGAGTGGTTCGGGACGATGTCGGCGATGATCTTCAGCCCGATCTCGTGGGCCGAGGCGATCAGCGCGCGAGCGTCGTCCAGAGTCCCGTATCGCGGGTCGACCGCGCGGTAGTCGGAGACGTCGTAGCCCCCGTCGGCCTGCGGCGAGGCGTAGAACGGGCTCAGCCAGACGGCGTCGACCCCGAGCGAGCGGAGGTAGGGGAGCCGTGACCGAATCCCGGGAAGGTCGCCCGTGCCGTCGCCGTCGCTGTCGGCGAAGCTGCGTGGGTAGACCTGGTAGATGACGGCGTCACGCCACCATTCGGAGTTCATGAGAGAGAAGAACCTTTCAGCCCTTGACGCCGCCGGCGGTCAGACCGGTGACGACGTGTCGTTGGACGAGGTAGAAGAAGATGGTGACGGGGATGGCGATGAGGACCGCGGTGGCGGCCATCAGGTTCCACTGCGCGTCGTGCTCGCTGATGAAGCTCTGCAGGCCGACCGCGAAGGTGTACTTCGAGTCGTCGAGCAGGAACGTCGAGGCGAACGCGACCTCGGCGAAGGCGGTGATGAAGGCGTAGAACGCGGCCACCGCCAGGCCTGGGCGGGCCAGCGGCAGGATGAGCCGCCAGAACGTACCGAACGGGGTGAGCCCGTCGATCATGCCGGCCTCGTCGAGCTCGACCGGGATGGTGTCGAAGTAGCCCTTCAGCAGCCACGAGCAGTAGGGGACGATCGTGGTGCAGTTGACCAGGATCAGGCCGAGGTGGGAGTCGACCAGGCGCAGCTGGGAGAAGATCTCGTACATCGGCACGATCAGCACGGCGATCGGGAACGCCTGGGTCAACAGCAGCACCCACATCAGCGACCGGTGGCCGGGGAACCGCATCCGGGAGACGGCGTATCCGGTCGTCGCCGCCGACATCACCCCGAACAGGGTCGTGCCGCCGGCCACCACCAGGGTCGACCACAGCCAGTTGAAGAACTCGGTGTTGGTCAGCACGAACGAGTAGTTGTCCAGCGTCGCCTTCGCGAAGATGCCGCCGGGGTGGAGGTAGTCGTCCTTGTCCGGTCCCAGGGACAGGTAGACGAGCCAGACGATCGGGAACAGCGCGATCAGCGAGGCGATGGCGAGCGTCACGTGCGTACCCACCTGGCCGACCGGGCCGAGGTCGCCGCGCCGGCTCTGCCGCTTCTTGGGCGCGCTGCTGGGCGCGTAGGTGCTAGGCGAGCTGGTCATTGCGTTTCAACCACCGGTAGTAGAAGGACGTGAAGACGATCAGGATCGCGAGCAGCAGGACGCCGTACGCAGCGGACATCGCGAAGTCGCGAGGCTGCTGCCCGAAGCCGAGTCGGTAGGCCCAGGTGACCAGGATCTGCGCGTCCGGCGCGGTGTTGCCGAAGAGCAGGAAGATGATCGCGAACTGGTTGAAGGTCCAGATCACCCCGAGCAGGACGACGGTCGAGCTCACCGAGGACAGCCCCGGCAGGGTGACGTGCCGGAAGCGCTGCCAGGCGCTGGCGCCGTCGATCTCGGCGGCCTCGTAGAGGTTCTCGTCGATCGACTGCAGCCCGCCGAGCAGGGAGAGCATCATGAACGGCACGCCGCACCAGGTGTTGACCATGATCGCCGCCGTACGCTGCCAGGTCGGGTCCTCGAGCCAGCTCGGTGAGGCGAGGCCGATCGTGTCGAGCATCGTGTTGATGACGCCCGCGTCGGCCAGCATGATCCGCCACGCGAAGACGGTGACGAACGTCGGCACGGCCCACGGCAGGATCAGCAGCAGCCGGTACGCCACGCGCCCGCGCAGGCGCTGGTTGAGGAGCATCGCCAGCCCGAGGCCGATCACGTAGTGCAGGACGACACAGGTGACGGTCCAGACGATGGTCCAGACGAAGTGGGACCAGAACCGGTCGTAGGCCGCCGGGCCCCACAGGATCTCGGCGTAGTTGTCCAGACCGATGAACTTGTACGTCGCGTCGATCGTGTTGACGCCGATGGTGCGTGCCGAGTTGAGGCTGTTGGCGTCGGTCAGGGTCAGGTAGAAGCCGCGCGCGAGCGGGTAGCCGACCAGGACGCCGAGGACCATCACGACGGGCGCGACCATCGCGTAGGCGTACCAGTAGCGGCGGTAGGAGTCTGGTCCAGACGAAGTGGGACCAGAACCGGTCGTAGGCCGCCGGGCCCCACAGGATCTCGGCGTAGTC
>NZ_JBHVKN010000168.1:0-11290 GCF_042798075.1 Nocardioides sp. NPDC057772 | reverse complement strand
TTCCAGGCGTCAGTGGAACTTCTTGCCGGTCACCTTCTCGGAGATGCCCTCGCGGTCGAGGAGCTGGGTGATGCCACCGTTCCAGAACTGGAAGCCGGCACCGGTGATCATCCCCAGGTCGATGTCCTCGGCGGCCTGGGCGACGCCCTCGTCGAGCATCCGGCCGATCTCGTCGGCGATCGCCTCGAGGGTCTGCTGGCGCACCTCCTCGGCCGTCTTGACGACGTCACCGACGGTGAGGAGCGCCTCGACCTCCGGGTCGAGCGTGCGGCCGTCGGCACCGAAGAACGAGGCCTTCTTGGCCTCGACGACCTTGTGGAGGTTCTCCGAGAGGTAGAACCGCTCGGGGAAGGCCTTCGCCAGGGTCTCGTTGTTGTGGTACGCGATGGCCGGACCGACCAGCCCGATGAGCTGGTAGGGCGACATCGGGGTGACGCCCGCGAAGGCGGACTCGACCACGTCGATCGGGGTGCCCTCGTCGGCGATCTTCGCGATCTCGCCCATGAAGCGGCCCAAGAGCCGGTTCACGATGAAGGAGGGGCTGTCCTTGACCAGGATCGAGGTCTTCTTGAGTGCCTTGGAGGTCGCGAAGGCGGTGGCCAGCGCGGCGTCGGAGGTCTTCTCGCCCTTGATGATCTCGAGGAGCGGCATGACCGCGACCGGGTTGAAGAAGTGGAAGCCCACGACCCGCTCGGGGTTCTTCAGGTCGGCGGCCATCTCCGTGATGGAGAGGGACGACGTGTTCGTGGCGAAGACCGCGGTCTCCGGCGCGACGGCCTCGGCGTTGGCGAAGACGGTCTTCTTGACGCCCATCTCCTCGAAGACCGCCTCGATGATGAAGTCGGCGTCGGAGAACGCCTCCGCGTAGTCGACCGACGCGGTGACGAGCGCCTTGAGACGGTTGGTCGCGTCCTGCGAGGCGCGGCCCTTGGCGAGCTTCTTGTCGAGCTCGGCGTGGACGTACGCCACGCCCTTGTCGGCGCGCTCCTGGTCGAGGTCGACCATGACGACCGGCACCTTGAGGCGCTGGACGAAGAGCAGCGCGAACTGCGAGGCCATCAGACCGGCACCGATGATGCCGACCTTGGTGACCTTCTGCGCGAGCGCCTTGTCGGGGGCACCGGCGGGACGCTTGGCGCGCTTCTGCACCAGGTCGAAGGAGTAGAGCGAGGCGAGCAGCTGCGGGGTCTTGGACATCGCCACGAGCGCGTCGTCCTCGGCCGTGAAACCCTCCTCGCGGGTCGCCGTCTTGGCCAGCGTCAGGAGCTCGACGGCCTTCTTGGCGGCCGGGGAGGCGTCGCCGGTCTTGGCCCAGGCGAAGAAGCCGGCGTTCTTGACGGCCTCGTCCCAGGCCTCGCCGCGGTCGATCTCCTCGCGCTCGACCGACACCTGACCGGAGAGGACCTTGTCGGCCCACAGCAGCGACTGCTCGAGGTAGTCGGCACCGCCGAACATCGCGTCCGCGATGCCCAGGTCGTAGGCCTCGGCGCCCTTGAGCACCTTGCCGTTGTTGAGCGGGTTCTCGATGAAGACCTTGGCGGCCTTGGCCGGACCGATCAGGTTCGGCAGGAGATAGCCACCGCCCCAGCCGGGGATCAGGCCGAGCATGACCTCGGGCAGTCCGACGGCGGGCACGGAGTCCTGGATGGTGCGGTAGTCGGCGTGCAGCGCGACCTCGAGGCCGCCGCCGAGAGCGAGCCCGTTGATGAAGCCGAACGACGGCTTCTTGGTGCCGTTGTGACCGTCGCCCAGCTTGCGGAAGACCGCGTGGCCGAGCTCGGCGATCGTACGGATCCCGTCGGGGCCGCCCGCCTGCAGCGAGGTCAGGTCGGCACCGGCCGCGAGGATGAACGGCTTGCCGGTGACCGCGATCGCGTCGATCTCGGCGTCGGCCAGGGCCGCGTCGTAGGCCGTGTTGAGCTCGACCAGCGACTTCGGGCCGAACGTGTTCGGGCGGGTGTGGTCGTGGCCGTTGTCGAGGGTGACCAGGCCGAGGACCTTGCCGGAGGGCAGGGTGACCTTCTGCAGCAGGGCCTTGGTCACGACCTCGTCGTCGGAGTAGAGCTTCTCCACGTCTGCGAGAAGCGTGTTGATGTCCGTCATGTCAGGCCTCCGCGCCGTTCCAGTGAGGGTTCTCCCAGATGACCGTGCCGCCCATACCCAGGCCGATGCACATGGTGGTGAGGCCGTAGCGGACCTCGGGGCGCTCCTCGAACTGGCGGGCGAGCTGGATCATCAGCCGCACGCCGGAGGACGCCAGCGGGTGACCGAACGCGATCGCGCCACCGTAGGGGTTCACGCGGTCGTCGTTCTGGTCGATGCCGAAGTGGTCCAGGAACGCGAGCACCTGGATCGCGAAGGCCTCGTTGATCTCGAAGGCCTCGATGTCGTCGATCGTGAGCCCGGCCTTGGCCAGCGCCTTCTCGGTCGACGGGATCGGGCCGACGGCCATGACCTCAGGGGCGACGCCGGCGAAGGCGTACGAAACCAGCCGCATCTTGATCGGCAGACCGAGCTCCTTGGCGACCTCCTCGGAGGCCAGCAGCGAGGCGGTCGCGCCGTCGTTGATGCCCGCCGCGTTGCCCGCGGTCACCCGACCGTGGGGGCGGAACGGGGTCTTCAGCTTGGCCAGGTCCTCGGTGGTGGTGCCGGGACGCATCGGCTCGTCGGTGGTGGCCAGGCCCCAGCCGTTCTCGGCGGAGCGGGTGGCCACGGGCACCAGGTCGGGCTGGATCTTGCCGTCGGCGTACGCCTTGGCCGCCAGCTCCTGGGAGCGGACGGCGAACGCGTCGGTGCGCTCCTTGGTGATCGCCGGGTAGCGGTCGTGGACGTTCTCGGCGGTGTTGCCCATGACGAGCGCGCTCGGGTCGACCAGCTTCTCGGAGATGATCCGCGGGTTCGGGTCGACGCCCTCGCCCATCGGGTGGCGGCCCATGTGCTCGACGCCACCGGCGATGGCGACGTCGTAGGCACCGAAGGCGATGCCGCCGGCGGTCGTGGTGACCGCGGTCATCGCGCCCGCGCACATCCGGTCGATCGCGTAGCCCGGGACGGACTGCGGGAGACCGGCGAGCAGGCCGGCGGTGCGGCCGATGGTGAGACCCTGGTCGCCGATCTGCGTGGTCGCGGCGATGGCGACCTCGTCGATCCGCTCCGGGGGAAGATCGGGGTTGCGGCGCGTGAGCTCACGGATGAGCTTGACGACCAGGTCGTCTGCGCGGGTCTCGGCGTACTGGCCCTTGGCCTTGCCGAAAGGTGTGCGTACGCCGTCGACGAAGACGACTTCTCGCAGCTGTCGGGTCACCGTGTCACTCCATGTGAATTGCCGGTCGGTTGCCGCCGGGCGGCGCTGTTGTTGCGGGCACCGGTGGTGCCCCGGCGGTTACATTACCCGCTAGTAACAACGACCGCACCGAGGGGGAGGTCACACCGGCCGTTTGGGGGAGATCGACGGTCTCCGCGCGTCGGCTTGGGAATATCGTGGGCGTCCAGGATGCTGCGCTGTCGTCATGTGGAAGCGTGTATTGAGAAGGTTGAGCCCGAGGGTCGAGATCCCGGGCGAGGCAAGCGACGGCGCGGCCCCTGAGGGCCGTACGCGACGGGAGGAGGCACCGATGGCTGGATCACGTCTGGTGCACATCGTGGACGACCTGCCCGAGGAGATCCTCCTCGCCGGCGGCGACCGGCTGCCGATGGTGGTGGTCATGGATGGCTTCCTCGACGCCGGAAAGGCCTCCGAGCGGGCCGCCGCCCACCTGGTCCAGACCTCCCGGCGCGCGCCGGTGGTCGCGACCTTCGAGGTCGACGAGTTCCACGACTACCGGGCCCGCCGCCCCGCGATCTCGTTCGTCAGCGACCACTACGAGTCCTTCGACGCCCCGCGACTGGTCGTCCGGCTGCTCAAGGACGCCGGCGACACGCCCTACCTGCTGCTGCACGGCCCGGAGCCGGACAACCGCTGGGAGGCCTTCGCCGGTGCCGTACGTGAGGTCATCGAGCGACTCGGCGTGACCGAGGTGATCTCGCTCACCTCGGTGCCGATGGCAGTGCCGCACACCCGGCCGCTGACCACCACCAGGCACGCCAACGACCCGGCGCAGGAGCTCACCGGTCAGGTCTGGGAGAGCCCGTGGAAGGGTGAGATCCGGATTCCGGCGTCCGCCCAGGCGATGCTGGAGGTCCGGCTGGGGGAGTGGGGTCTGCCGGCGGGCGGTTTCGTGGTCCACATGCCGCACTACCTGGCTCAGAGCGACTTCCCGGCCGCGGCGGTCGTGCTCGTCGAGGAGCTCGAGCGCGCGGCGCGGCTGACGATCCCCGTCTCCGACCTGGAGGCCGAGGCCCAGCGCCGCGAGGAGGAGATCGCCTCCTACATCGAGGACAATGCCGAGGTGCGGGAGGTCGTCGCCGCTCTGGAGCAGCAGTACGACACCTTCCAGCGCGGCGAGGAGTCCGGACGCTCTCTGCTGGCTCCCGACGAGCCGCTGCCGACGGGTGACGAGCTCGGCGCGCAGTTCGAGCAGTTCCTCGCCGGGCTGAACGGCCCGGACCCCGATGACAACCCTGAGAAGGATTGAGAGACACTCACTCACATGACGACCGACGCCGTACCGGCGGATCAGGCAGTGGCCGAACTGGTAGGCGTGCTCGACCTGGTGGAGATCGACAAGGACCTCTTCCACGGTGCCACCACGACCCGCAACTCGCGTGGACGCGCCTACGGTGGCCAGGTGGCCGCCCAGGCGCTGATGGCCGCCATCCGCTCGGCCGACCCGGCCTTCACGGTGCACTCGATGCACTCCTACTTCCTGCTCCCGGGCGACCCGTCCTACCCGATCGTCTATGACGTGGAGCGGATCCGCGACGGGCGCTCCTTCGAGACCAGGCGGGTCCGGGCGCGGCAGAAGGGCCGCGACATCTACTACCTCACCGCCAACTTCCAGCGTGAGGAGACCGGGTTCGAGCACCAGGACGCGATGCCGTCCGTCCCGCCGCCGGAGAAGTGCATCGACTTCCTGAAGATGATGGCCGACTCGGGTTCGCCCGAGGCCGTGTCGTTGGCTCGTGAGTGGGAGGCCGTCGAGGTGCGCGCCGTCGGCAACTCCCTGCTCGGCATCGAGCCCGACCCCGCCCGCCCGGCGCAGCAGCGCCTGTGGATCCGGTTGGGTGCCTCGCTCCCCGACGATCCCGACATCCAGCGCGGCGCGTTCACCTGGGCCTCCGACATCTCGCTGCTCGGTGCCTCCCTGGCCGCCCACTCCCTGGACCACAAGGGCATCCAGATGGCCTCCCTCGACCACACCATCTGGTTCCACCGGCCGTTCCGTGCCGACGAGTGGTGGCTCTACGACCAGGAGAGCCCCTCGGCCTACGGCGGCCGCGGCCTGTCCATCGGTCGCGTCTTCACCGCCGACGGCACCCTGGCCGCCACGGTGGCCCAGGAGGGCCTCATCCGCCCGCCCCGCGCCTGAGGCCGCCGACCCGGCGCGTCAGTCTCACCCTCACGCGCCGAGTCGGCGCATCTGTCCCATGATCGCGCCCAGAAATAGGTCGGCGCACTATCGCACAGCCTGGTTGCCTACCGTGATAGCGCACCACAGCGGGCCGCTAAGGTGGCGGCGTGGATCAGATCACCGTGTACGAGAAGCCGACCTGCACGACGTGTCGGAACCTGTTCGTCCTCCTGAAGGAGGAGGGCATCGACTTCGAGAAGGTCGACTACCACGTGCTGGGCCTGCGGGCCGAGGAGGTCCGAGACATCCTGGCGAAGACCGGGCTGAGCGCTCGCGACGTGCTGCGCAAGCGCGAGCCGGTCTACAAGGAGCTCGAACTCGGCAGCCGTGACCTCTCCGAGGACGAGCTCGTCGACCTGATCGTGAAGCACCCTGCGCTGATGGAGCGCCCGATCGTGCTCAAGGGCGACCGTGGTGTACTGGCCCGGCCGATCGAGAAGGTGCGCGAGCTGTTCTGAGCTTCAGCGGACGTCAGGCGCGGAGCCGCTCGACCGGCTGACCGGTGGTGCGGGTGATGAGGTCGACGTCGTTGTCGGCGTGGAGCACGGTGAGGTCGGCCTCCTCGGCGACCGCCGCGACGAGCAGGTCCGGGACCGACGGCGCCCGGTGACGGCCGTCGCGCAGCACGATGCGCTGGATCTCCAGCGCGCGTGCCTCCGTACGCGGAGTGAGGGTCGCGAGCGGCATGTGGATCACCGGCACGTCCTCGACGAGCTCGGACCACTCGCGTTCGGTGCGGGCCAGGTGGCCGATCTCCAGCAGCGTCGTGGTGGTGATGCGTACTTGTCCCAGCTCGATCAGGCGGGACCACTTCTCAGCGTCGGGGCTGGTGGACATCCGGGCGAGCGCCGACCGGTGCACCAGCCAGGGTCGAACTACGACCATGCGTCACGCATCAGACCCCGGTCGGCCAGCGCGGCGAACTTCGCGAAGTCGGCCCCGGCCACAGGGCGCGCGGGTGGCAGCGGGCGGAGCGCGTCGGGCGTGAACCATCGACGCAGATACTCGTCGCGGGTGAGACCCAGCCGCGTCGCCTCGCTGTCGATGCGGGTGAGCTCGTCATCCGAGAGGCCTCGGATCAGTACGTCGGACATGTCTGTCCACCTCCTGGTCGCAAGATGCTAGCGGACGGGAGGTCGGCGGGACGGGATCAGGGCCGGGTCGCGCGGTGGACCCAGGTCGACTCGACCTGCATCCCGACACGGAGGTAGAGGTCGAGAGCGCCCGTACGGGAGTCGGTCGACAGCGTCGCGCGGGTGGCTCCATGAGCACGGGCCGCGCCGAACGCGTCGGCGAGGAGCGCCTGGGCCAGGCCACGGTTGCGGTGGTCCTTACGGGTGGCCAGCTGGCTGACGTAGCCCTCCCGGCCGTCCTCGGTCATCACCAGCACCGCCGCGGCGACGACCGCGCCGTCCGGGCCGGTGGCCACGCGTAGGTTCCACGGCTCGGCCCCGGGCCTGCCGATGACGGTGGCGAGCCAGTCGGCGTAGGGCTCCCGCTCGCGCTCGGACCACTCGAGGAAGGCGTCCTCGATCACGTTCCACACCTGCTCGTGGTCCTGGGGGGTGGCAGCCCTGATGGCGTACGTCTCGGGCAGCTCGCGCACCGGGATCACCGCGTCCTCCGGCAGGACCAGGACCCAGGACTCCCAGCGTGTGAACCAGCCGAGGGACTCCAGCAGCCGGTCGCCGGGCGAGCCTTGGGGGACCGGCATGCCGATGACGGGCTCGCCGAGCTCGGCCGCACGTGCGCTGATCCAGCCGGCGAGCGCGGTGCCGATCCCGTGATCCCAGTGGTCGGGGTGGACGGCGGAGTCGGCGCGTGCGCCGCCCGAGCACTCGGCGTAGCCGACGAGCTCACCGGTGGGCGTGAGCACGCCGACGGTGGCCGGGCCGACGTCGAAGGAGGGCCGCTGCCACTCCGCGACGATGTCGGCCTCCTCGATGTGGACCTCGCCCGTCGTGGCCAGCTCGTCGGCCGCCATCACGCGGGCCACGGCGCCGGCATCGGCGAGGTTCAGGGGACGCTCGGTATAACCCGACGGGAGCTGGAGTGGGGCGGGCATGCGAGCACGCTCTCACCTGCGGGAGGTCGGCCGCCACGGGTTAAACGTTGGCGGCCGACCGTTGGTCACAGAGCGGTGGTGCGCCCCAGCAGGTGGAGCGTGTCCGAGCCGCGCTTGTGGAGCGAGAAGTCGTAGCCGTCCAGGTGCTTCAGCGACCCGAAGGCGACGGAGGAGGGGAGGAAGACCGGCTTCTTGAACGCCACGTCCACGCGGACCGCGCCCGGGAGCCGGTTCTCGAGTGCGGCGATGCAGCGTGCCTTGGTCCACATCCCGTGGGCGATCTGCCGCTTGAACCCGAGCGCCTTCGCGGTCAGGGGGTAGAGGTGGATCGGGTTGTAGTCGCCGGCGACCTTGGCATAGCGCCGTCCCAGGTCGGCCTTGAGCGGGAAGACCGGGCCCGAGGGGTCGACCTCGATCAGATCCGACTTCCAGGAGACGTCGGGGTTGCGCTTGCCGCGCACGAGGTAGGTCGAGGTGGACTCCCACACGACCTCGCCCTCGGCGGTGGCGACGGTCAGGAACCGGTAGGCCTTCCCGACCGGGTGCGGCTCGGGCTGCCCCACGGTGGTGGTCACCGCGACCGCCTCGCCGACGGAGATCGGCCGGTAGCCGCTGATGGAGTTCTCGATGTGGACCATGCCCATCGCGGGCGAGGGGAAGTCGGGCGAGGACATCAGCGCCATGTGCAGCGGGAAGGCCAGCATGTGCGGGTAGGGGAGCGGGACGGTGTCCTTAAGGGGGAACCCGCACAGCTCGGCGTAGGCGTCGACCGCGGCGCGATCGAGCTCGACGGGCTCACGGGTGAGGCTCAGCTCCTCGTAGGTCACCCCCGTCTTCTTGATGCCGGGCAGCGCGTTGACGCCGGGGATGGCGGGCAGCGCCGCCCGGATGAGGAGCCCGGGGCCGGACTTGCCGGTGAAGCTGGGTTCGATCTTCGGGGCACTCATCAGGCGCCCAGCATCATCTGGCCGCACACCCGCACGACGTTGCCGTTGACGCCGGTGGAGGCCGGCGAGGCGTACCACGCGATGGTCTCGGCGACGTCGACCGGCAGGCCACCCTGGGCCATCGCGTTGAGGCGCTGGCCGACCTCCCGCGTCGCGAACGGGACCGCGGCGGTCATCTGGGTGATGATGAAGCCCGGGGCGACCGCGTTGACGGTGATGCCGTCGGGGAGGTCATCGGCCAACGAGTCGACGAAGCCGATGACGGCCGCCTTGGAGGTGGCGTAGGAGGTCTGACCGACGTTGCCGGCGATGCCGGCGATCGAGGAGACGCCGATGATGCGGCCGTTGGGGCGGATGAGCTTCTGCTCGAGCAGCTCGGCGGTGATCCGCTCGGGGGCGCTGATGTTGATCTCCAGCACGGTGCCGAAGCGGTCGGCCTTCTGGTTGGCGAGCTTCTTGTCGAGGGTGACGCCGGCGTTGTGGACGACGATGTCGACCCCGCCGAACTTCTCCTGGAGGTAGGAGGCGATCGTGGCGGGCGCGTCCTCGGCGGTGATGTCGGCGGTGATGTAGTCGGGAGTGACCTTCTTCAGGTCTTCCTCCGACGGCGGGATGTCGAGGCCGACGACGGTCGCGCCGTCGCGCTGCAAAACCTTGGCGATCTCCTCGCCGATGCCGCGGGCGGCGCCGGTGACGAGGGCGACCTTGCCGGTGAGCGGCTTCTTGAGATCTACCTGCTCGGCGGCGGGCGAGGCGTTCTTGGCGCCGATCCGCACGACCTGGCCGGAGACGTAGGCGCTCTTCGGGGAGAGCAGGAAGGCCAGCGTCGAGAGCAGCGAGCCCTCGAAGCCCTCCGCGACGTAGACGAGCTGGACCGTGCCGCCCTGGCCGATCTCCTTGCCGAGGCTGCGGGTGAAGCCCTCCAGGGCGCGCTGGGCGACCCGCTCGCCCCCCTTGAGCTGCTCGGGCGGGGTGCCGATCACGACGACGCGCGGGTTGCTCTCCAGGCTGCGCATCACCGGGGTGAAGAACTCCTGCAGCGCGACCAGGTCGGTCGTCGAGGTCAGGCCGGTGGCATCGAAGACGAGGCCCTTGAAGCGAGCGCCCGCTGCCGCGGTGTCGGTCGAGGCGATGTCCAGCTCGCCGAGCAGCCCGCTCAGCGACTCGGCCAGACGACCACGGCCGCCGGTCAGGACGGTGCCCTTCACGAGCGGGGCGCCGGCTGCGTACCGCTCGAGCTTGGCGGGGCTCGGCAGTCCGAGGTTCTTGACGAGGACCTTGCCGATCGCCGACTGGGTGAAGCTCTGGTACTTGTCGCTCATGGTCTGCTCTGATCCTTCTGGACGTGGTCTCTGAGACGTACGTTGGTATGTTACTGGCCAGTTGTAACTAGGCGTGTAACTCGGTGTCCACTTCTCGTGATCTCCCTGACATACCCTTCTCCAAAGCGCTTCATCAGACAAGGATGAACCTATGACCACCACCCGTCGTGTCGCCATCGTCGGCGGCAACCGTATTCCCTTCGCCCGCTCCAACGGTGCGTATGCGACCGCGTCGAACCAGGAGATGTTCACCGCTGTCCTCGACGGCCTCGCCGCTCGCTTCGGCCTCGAGGGCGAGCGCATCGGTGAGGTCGCCTCCGGTGCGGTGCTCAAGCACTCGCGCGACTTCAACCTGACCCGCGAGTCGGTGCTCGGGTCGAAGCTCGCTCCCGAGACCGCTGCTGTCGACCTGCAGCAGGCCTGCGGCACCGGCCTCCAGGCCGCGACCTACATCGCCAACAAGATCGCGCTCGGCCAGATCGACTCCGGCATCGCCGGCGGCACCGACACCACCTCCGACGCGCCGATCGCGCTGGGCGAGAAGCTCCGCAAGATCCTGCTCGAGGCCAACCGTGCCAAGACCAACGTCGACCGTGTCAAGGCGTTCGCCAAGCTCCGTCCGGCCGACATCATCCCCAACATCCCGGCCAACGTGGAGCCGCGCACCAAGCTCTCCATGGGTGAGCACGCTGCGCTCACCGCGCAGGAGTGGGGCATCACCCGCGAGGCCCAGGACGAGCTCGCCGCCGCCTCTCACCAGAAGCTCGCCGCTGCGTACGACGCCGGCTGGTTCGAGGATCAGATCACCCCGTTCCGCGGCCTGGAGAAGGACAACAACCTCCGTCCCGGATCGACCGTCGAGAAGCTCGCCACTCTCAAGCCCGTCTTCGGCGTCAAGGGCGAGAACCCGACCATGACGGCCGGCAACTCGACGCCGCTGACCGACGGTGCCTCGGCCGTGCTCTTCGCGAGCGAGGAGTGGGCCGCCGCCAAGAACCTGCCGGTCCTGGCCTACTTCGTCGACGCCGAGGTCGCCGCCGTCGACTACGTGGCCGGTGGCGAGGGTCTGCTGATGGCCCCTGCTTACGCCGTCCCGCGTCTCCTCGCCCGCAACGGCCTGACCTTCGACGACTTCGACTTCTTCGAGATCCACGAGGCCTTCGCGTCGCAGGTCCTCTCCACCCTCGCCGCCTGGGAGTCGCCCGACTTCTGCAAGGACAAGCTCGGCCTCGACGCCCCGGTCGGCACCGTGCCGCGCGAGAAGCTCAACGTCAAGGGCTCGAGCCTGGCGGCCGGCCACCCCTTCGCCGCCACCGGCGGCCGGATCATCAACAACCTCGCCAAGATGCTCGACGAGAAGCCACCTCGGCCGGGGGCGCGGCCTGTGCGGCGAGGGCGTCGAGCAGGAGCCGTGCCGCCCGCTCCCCCATCGCCCGGTGCGGCAGT
>NZ_JBHVKN010000167.1:0-11504 GCF_042798075.1 Nocardioides sp. NPDC057772 | reverse complement strand
CCCAGGCCGCCAAGCAGAGGAAGTACGCCGCGCTCGACCGTCACATCGAGCCGAAGGTCTTCCAGCCGCCGACCCGTGAGCGTCTGCAGAAGCTCGCTGACCAGCGCGGCGTCGATCTGGACGCCTGGCTGGCCACGCACTGATCCGACGGGTTGTGAAGCCGGGCGTGGCCCATAGGCCACTCTCGGCTTCACAACCTCCGCGTTGGACGGGTGTAACCCAATCTTGGGGGCAAGGCTGATAGAACCGTTCCATGCGAGTCTCCCGGGGCATTGCGGCCCTTGCTGTCGCCTTACCGCTGCTTGCCGGCTGTGGTGGAGCCAAGGACCCCGGTCCGAGCATGTCGACCCTGACCACGGCCTTGGAGAGCGGCACGTTCACGAAGGTGGACTTCGTCGCCAAGACCGACCCCGAGGCCGTCGCCGCGGACTACCACGACCTCACCGGCAACCTGTTCGGCAAGCTCGGGGCGCCCGACGTGTCCGCGACCAAGCCGACGTTCACCGGCCACGGCACCGACAACGCGAAGTCGACCCTGAGGTGGGCGTGGGGGCTGCCGGGAGGCCGGTGGACCTACGAGTCGGAGGTCGAGCTCCGCAAGACCGGTGAGAAGTGGGAGTTCGTCTGGGCGCCGACCGTCGTCGCACCGACGCTCGCCGAAGGTCGCAGCCTGCACGTCGAGACCGTCCAGCAGCAGCGCGGCGAGATCCTGAGCACGTCGGGGGAGACCCTCGTCGCCGACCGGCCGGTCGTCACGGTCGGCATCGACAAGACCCTGATCGACCCGGTGGCGGCTCCCGCGGCCGCCCGAGACGTCGCCGCGATCGTCGGCATCAACCCGAAGCGCTACGCCAAGCGGGTCCGGGCGGCCGGCGACAAGGCATTCGTCGAGGCGATCTCGATCCGCAAGGCGATGATGACGAAGGCCAAGGCTTCGAAGATCGGCCGGATCAAGGGCGCGGCGATGCTCAACCGGACCCTCCCGCTCGGCCCGACCAAGGAGTTCGCCTCCCCGGTCGTCGGCATCGTCGGTGAGGTGACGGCCGAGATGATGAAGAAGAAGCCCGGCACCTACCTCCCCGGTGACCTCGCCGGCCTCTCCGGGCTGCAGGCCCGCTACGACGACCAGCTGCGGGGCAAGCCCGGGCTGCAGGTGTCGGTGCTCGGCGACGAGGGCGAGGTGCTCAAGAAGCTCTACAGCACCGATCCGATCGACGGGAAGTCGCTGACCGTCACCCTCGACGCGCGGATGCAGAAGAGCGCCGAGAAGATCCTGAAGCAGGTCGAGCCCGAGAGCGCGCTGGTCGCGATCCGGCCGAGCGACGGCGCTGTGCTGGTCGCCGCCAACGGCGCGGACAACAAGATGAACCTGGCCACCTACGGCCAGGCGGCTCCCGGATCGACCTTCAAGGCCGCGACCACGCTGGCGCTGCTGCGCAAGGGTCTCAACGCCGACAGCCGGGTCACCTGCCCGGCCAAGGCGACCGTCGACGGCAAGACGTTCAAGAACGACTCCTGGTACCCGAAGTCCGCCCTCGGCGACATCACGCTCGCCCACGCCGTCGCCGAGTCCTGCAACACCGCCATGGTCGGGGCGGCGAGCGAGGTCGGCCACGCCGAGATCGCCTCCGCGGCGGCCTCGCTGGGCTTCGGCATCGACCGTGATGCCGGCTTCACCTCCTACTTCGGCCAGATCCCCGAGCCCGCCGGCGAGACCGAGCACGCGGCCGACCTGATCGGACAGGGCAAGGTGCTCGCCTCGCCGCTCGTGATGGCCACCGTCATCGGCTCCATCCAGGCCGGTCACACCGTGGTCCCCAACCTCGTCCAGGGCCAGGTCGCCAAGCCGTCGGGCGTGGAGCCGCTCGCCGCCGACGAGGCCGCGGAGCTGCGTAAGATCTTCCGGGGCGTGGTCACCGACGGCACCGGTCGCGGCCTGGCCGACGTGCCGGGCAAGCCGGTGATCGCCAAGACCGGCACCGCCGAGTTCGACCGCAACGGCAAGCGCCTCACCCACACCTGGATGATCGCGGCGCAGGGTGACCTGGCCGTCGCGGTCTACGTCGACGAGGGCGAGAACGGCGCGGCCACCTCGGGTCCGCTCGTCGAGGCGTTCCTGCGGATGGTCAACGAGCGCTGAGCCTCAGCCGAGGGCCGGCGAAATAGGATGTGGCCCGGCCGTGAGGCCGGGCCACAATCGATTTCCCTCGGCGTCTCTCCACCGACGGGGGGAACAGTAGAGAGACTGGAGGGGCGAGCCTGGCGGCCTTGCGGCCGCGAGGCCCGGTCGAGGCTTGGAGTGCTCCCTCCCTACGTCGACGTGGATACATAACCAGACTTGTATCCGGCTGTCACGTTAATGCCCGATTTCTACAGCGTTCGTGACCGAGTGTTGGCAAGATGTGGATCGGTCACTGCGGGCCCTGGTTGGCGGGGATCTCCGCGGTGCCGTTCTCGGTGGTCGTGGCGACGGCCTTGCGGAGCATGGAGCCGAGGTCGACCCCGGTGGTCGTCTTGAGCATGTTGAGGGTCTGGACGACGTTGTCGTTGACCTGCTTCGGGATGGCGCCGGCGCCCTCGGTGGAGAGAACGGTGAGGTTGTCGATGGCGCCGATCGGCGCTGCGACCTCCTTGGCGATCCGGGGCAGCACCTCGATCAGCATCTGCAGCACGGCGGCGTCGTTGTAGGACGCGAACGCCGCGGCGCGCTTGTCCATCGCCTCGGCCTCGGCCTGACCGACGGCCAGGGTGGCGGCGGCGCTCGCCTCACCCTCGGCCCGGGTCGCCTCGGCGCCGGCCAGACGCAGCGCCTTCTGCGCGTCACCGCGCTTGGCGCCCTCGATGGCCTCGGCTTCGGCCAGCGCAGCACGGCGGGCCTTCTCCGCCTCACCGGTGAGCCGGGCCTGCTCGGCGTCCGCCTCGGCGGCGGCGATCGTGGCGGCCTTGCGGGCCTCCGCAGCGGCGATCTCGGAGTTGCGGCGAGCCTCAGCCTCCTGCTCCACACGGTAGCGCTCGGCGTCGGCGGGCTTGCGGACCTGGGTCTCGAGCTGACGCTCGGTCAGCGCCGCCTGGCGTACGGCGACCTTCTCCTGCTCGGTGAGGATGGCCTGGTCGCGGTCGGCCTGGGCGAGCGGACCGGCCGCGGCCGCGGTGGCGGCGGCAGCGTCGGTCTCGGCCTTGATCTCGGCCTGCTTGAGGGCGAGCGCACGCTGGGCGACGGCGATCTCCTCCTCGGCCTTGATCCGGGCCTGCTCGGCAGCCCGGCGGGCCTCCGCCTCGGCGATCGAGGCGGCCTGCGTGATGCGGGCGGCCTCGGGCCGGCCGAGGTTGGTCAGGTAGGAGCCGTCGTCGGTGACGTCCTGGATCTGGAAGGTGTCCAGGATCAGGCCCTGGCCGGTGAGCGACGACTCGGACTCGTCGGCGACCCGCTGGGCGAACGCGGCGCGGTCACGGATGATCTGCTCGACCGTCAGCCCACCGACGATCGACCGCAGCGCGCCGGCGAGGACCTCCTGCGTGAACGGCTCGATCTCTTCCTGCTGGGAGAGGAACCGCTGCGCGGCCAGCCGGATCTGGTCGGCGTTGCCGCCGACCTTCACGATCGCGACCCCCTCGAGGTTGAGCTTGATGCCCTGCCCGGAGACCGCGCCGCGGATCTGGACCGAGATCCGGCGGGAGGAGAGATCCATGACCGCCAGCTTCTGGACGAACGGGACCACGAAGACGCCGCCGCCGAGCACGACCTTCTGACCCGACAGGTCGGTGGTGAGCTGGCCGGTCTCCGGGTTGAGGACCGCCTTGCCCTTGCGGCCGGTGACGATGAAGGCCTGGTTGGGCCCGGCGACCTTGTAGCGGCTGGTGACCAGCAGCAGGAGCAGGATGAGAAGTACGACAAGGCCGGCGATCGGCACCAGCAGTTCCATGAGGACCCCTTCAGGTCAGGAGGTGATCTCGCGCCACGTCGGCGCGACGGTGACTGCTGTCGGTGAGAGGACACCGGTCACGTGCACGGCAGTGCCGGGCGTGATCTCCTCGTCGAGGTCGGGCGCCTTGGCGTTGTAGGTCACCGTGTGGCCCCCGAGGGCGACCCGCACCACGCCGAACCCGCCGGCCGGGATCGTGGTGATCACGGCGGCGTCCAGCCCGACGGCGGCGTCGCCCGAGGGCACCGCGTCGGTGTGCTCCTCCTTCAGCAGGCGGGTCAGCCACAGCGCGAACCAGGCGAAGAGCGCCCCGCCGAGAGCGCCGATCCCGATGGCGGCAATCGTGCCGAGCGGACCGACCGCGAGTGCACCGCCGAACCCGAAGGCGGACACGAATCCGCCGATCGCGGCGGTCGAGAACCAGTCGGCATCGAGCGCGCCGCCGAGGAAGCCGTCGAGGAGGTCGCCGATCACCAGCGACACCAGCAGGAGGCCCAGCCCGACGGCTCCGATGATCAGGAACGTCGTCACACAATCCTCCACACTGAGCAGCAGTCTGGTGCGGACTTTAGCCGTGGAGCCGGGGGCTTGTCCGCCCTATTCGAAGGTCCAGAGAAGAAGCTCGGTCGGTACGCCGGCACTGACCGCGAACTCCCGCGGCAGATCCTCGCCGGCGGTGATCTCGAAGGCGTCTCCGGCGGTCAGCGGCTCGGCCATGCCGCTGCGCAGCAGGGCGCCGGTGGCGACGTGGAGATGGCGGAGGCGACCCTCCGGAAGGGTGATCCCGGCAGGGCCGTCGGTGCCGACGTGGCCGACCAGCAGCGACCCCTGGTCCAGGCGGACCGCCTCGACCCACTCGCCCTCGACAGGGCTGACGTCGCGGACGGCGTACGCCGGTTCGCCGGTGCTGCCGGAGACCCAGACCTGGATGAAGCGGGTGCCGGCGGCCGTGGCGAACTCGGAGTGGTCGACGCCGTCGCCGGTGGTGAAGACACCGACCTGGCCGGGGGAGACGGTGCCGGTGGCACCGGTCGAGTCGGTGTGGGTCACCTCCCCGGAGAGCGGCCAGGTGACGATCGTGACCCCGGCGTGGTGGTGGCTCTCGAATCCCTCGCCGTTGCGCAACAGGTGCTCGTCGTAGGTCACGATCGGGCCGAAGCCGACGCGACTGGGGTCGTAGTGGGGGCCGAAGGAGTAGGTGTGCCAGGTGATTTTTCCTGGCCGGAGGCCGGGTGGACGTTCCGTGAATCGGGCGGTTCCTCGGCGGATCTGGGCAGTCACAGTCATGATTGTGCCGTGGCGTTTCCCAAGTTCCCGACTGGCTTCGTGTTCGGCACTGCAGACGCCACCCGGCCGGGGGGCGAGCAGGACGTTGCGCTGCTCATGCGTCTCGGTGCGCCGGGATACCGGTTCGCGGTCTCCTGGAGCGAGCTCCAGCCGGGTGGGCGCGGTGTCTTCGATCCCGATGCCCGCGCTCGCTACGACCGGCTGGTCGACGAGCTGCTCGAGGCCGGCCTGCGCCCGTCCGCCACGCTCTACGCCGGTGAGCTGCCCGAGCCTCTGGCCGCCGACGGTGGCTGGCTCAACCGCGCCACGGTCGACGCGTTCGGTGAGTACGCCCAGACGGTCGCCGACCTGATCGGCGATCGCGTCCCGGAGTGGGTGCCGGTCCAGGACCCCAACGTGGCCGCCTACCTCGGCTACGGTCTCGGCACGATCGCACCCGGTCGCCGGGCGGGCTGGGGTGTCGTCGCGGCGATGCACCACCTGCTGCTGGCCCACGGCCGCGGTGTCCAGGTGCTGCGGGCCGCCGGGGTGTCGACGGTCGGGTGCGCCACCCACCACGAGCCGATCTGGCCGCTCTCGGAGGACCCCGCCGATGTCGGCGCCGCCAAGCTCGTCGACCTGGCCTGGAACGCTGTCCCGCTCGAGGCGATGCTGATGGGCCGTTACCCACGCGACCTCGCCGGCCTCGCCGACGAGGTGGTGATGCCGGGCGACATGGCCGCGATCCGCTCGCCCCTGGACTTCTACGGCGTCAACTTCTTCGCCCCGCAGCGCATCGGCGCCTCGGCCGAGGGCGACGAGGTCCCCTTCCGGATGGTGCCGCTCGTCGGCTATCCCGCCACCGACACCGGCTGGGGCGTGGTCCCGACGGCCCTGCGGGAGTGGCTGATCATCACCCGGTCCCGTTATCGCGCCGCGATGCCGCCGATCGTGGTGACCGAGTGCGGTGCTGCGTACGACGCTCCGGTGGTGGACGGCGAGGTCGACGACCAGGCCCGGATCGACTACCTCGAGGCCCACCTGGAGGCGGTCTCGGCCGCGATCGAGCGAGGCGTCGACGTCCGTGGCTTCTACGCCTACACACTGCTCGACCGCGACGGTTGGGAGGCGCCGTTCACCGGCAAGGACTGGGAGGACGGCGTGGGTGGGAAGTACGGGTTGGTGCACGTCGACGCCGCCGGGGTGCGTACGCCGAAACGCTCCTTCGGCTGGTACGCCGACATGGTCGCCGCCCACGCCGAAGGCGCGCCGACCGGCTAGAAGGCCAGCTTCTCGCCGATCGCCTTGATCGCGTCCATGTCGCCCGGGTGCGGGACCCACGGGAGCGTGAGCGAGTCCTTCGACTTGTCCGTGTAGCGCGGGATCACGTGGAAGTGCAGGTGGAAGACCGTCTGCCACGCCGCCGGCCCGCAGTTGTTGAGTACGTTGACCCCGTCGGCCTGCAGCACGTCGACCGCCCGCCTGGCGACCGCCTGGGCGGCCTTCGCGGTGGCGGCGTAGACCACCGGGTCGGCCTCCAGGACGTCCTTGGTGTGCGTCTTGGGCACCACGACGGTGTGGCCCTCGGCGGCCGGCGCGATGTCCATGAAGGCGTACGTCTCGTCGTCCTCGTAGACCTTCGTCGACGGGATGTTGCCGGCGACGATGTTGCAGAACAGGCAGTCGGGATCGCTCATGTCCCCGAGGCTATCGGGTCACAGGCCCGCGGCGACCTCGGTTCCCTGCTTGATCGCGCGCTTCGCGTCGAGCTCGGCCGCGACGTCGGCGCCGCCGATCAGGTGCCAGTTGTCACGCTCCGTCCACAGGTCGCGCACCGACTCCTGGCCGGCGCAGAGGATCACGTGGTCGACCTCGAGCGTGTGCGGCTCGCCGTCGACGGCGTAGTGGAGCGTGACCGCGTCGTCGCCCGCCTCGATCTTGTCGTACGTCGCACCGCGGACCTGCTTGACGCCGTCCTGCTTGAGGTGGGCACGATGAGCCCAGCCGGAGGTCTTGCCGAGCCCGATGCCGATCGGGGTGGACTTGCGCTGCAGCAGGGTCACCTGGCGAGCCGGGGCCTCGAGCACCGGCGTGGTGAGGCCGCCGCGGAACGTCGCCGGGTCTCCGACCCCCCAGCGGGCCTTCCACTCGTCGAGGGTCTCGGGCTGGTGGGTCAGCCAGGCGGACACGTCGACGCCGATGCCGCCGGCGCCGATCACGGCGACCCGGCGCCCCGGGACGACCCGGCCGGCGAGCACGTCGGCGTACGTCACGACCCGCTCGTCCTCGGAGCCGGCGATCTGCGGCACCCGCGGCGTGACGCCGGTGGAGACGATGACGTGGTCGAAGGGCTCGAGGTCGGCGGTGGTGGCCTCGGTGTCGAGACGTACGTCGACGCCCAGCACCTCCAGACGGCGGCCGAAGTAGCGCAGCGTGTCCTTGAAGTCCTCCTTGCCCGGCACCGCCATCGCGAGGCGGAACTGGCCTCCGATCTGCGAGGACTTCTCGAACAGGGTCACCGAGAAGCCGCGCTCGGCGGCCGAGGTGGCGGCGGCGAGCCCGGCCGGACCGGCGCCGACCACGGCCACGGTCTGCTTGAGCTTGGTCGGGGAGAGCACCAGGGTCGTCTCGCGCGCGGCGCGCGGGTTGACCAGGCAGGAGGCCGCCTTGTTGGAGAAGGCGTGGTCGAGGCAGGCCTGGTTGCAGGCGATGCAGGTGTTGATCTCGTCGGTGCGGCCCTCGGCGGTCTTCTTGGCGAACTCGGGGTCGGCCAGCAGCGGCCGGGCCATCGAGACGAGGTCGGCCTTGCCCTCGGCGATCGCCGCCTCGGCGAGCTCAGGGGTGTTGATCCGGTTGGAGGCGCAGACCGGGATGTTCACCTCGGCCTTGAGGCGAGCGGTCATGTCCAGCCAGGCACCGCGCGGGACCTGGGTGATGATGGTCGGCACCCGCGCCTCGTGCCAGCCGATGCCGGTGTTGAAGACGGAGACGCCGGCGTCCTGCAGCGCGTACGCGAGCTCGACCGTCTCTTCCCAGGTCTGACCGTCCTCGACGAGGTCGAGGATCGAGAGCCGGAAGATGATCGGGAAGTCGTCGCCGACCAGCTCGCGCGAGCGCCGCACGATCTCGACCGGGAACCGCATCCGGTTCGTCACGGAGCCGCCCCAGCGGTCCTCGCGCTGGTTGGTCCGCTCGGCGAGGAACTGGTTGATCAGGTAGCCCTCCGACCCCATGATCTCGACCGCGTCGTAGCCCGCCTTCTTCGCCAGCGACACGCTCTTGGCGAAGTCGGAGACGGTCGCGTCGACGGCCTTGTCGGAGAGGGCCGCAGGCTTGAACGGGTTGATCGGTGCCTTGATGGCCGAGGCGCTGACCGAGAACGGCGTGTAGGCGTAACGGCCGGCGTGCAGCACCTGCATCGCGATCGCGCCGCCCTCCTCGTGCACCGCGCCGGTGACCCGGCGGTGCTGAGCGGCGTGCAGCCGGGAGCTCATCTCGCTCGCGAACGGCTTGAGCCAGCCGCGCTTGTTCGGCGCGTAGCCGCCGGTGATGATCAGCCCGGTTCCGCCGCGTGCGCGCTCGGCGAAGTAGGCCGCCAGCTTGGGAATGTCCCATGCGTGGTCCTCGAGGCCGGTGTGCATCGACCCCATCACCACCCGGTTGCGCAGGGTGAGCGACCCGATGGTGAGCGGGGAGAGCAGGGATTCGTACGCCATGGACGTATGCTACTCATGAGTAATAAGAAGCGGCCAGTGCTGGTTCCATTTACGATTCCGCACATGCGCACTCGCCTTACTCCCCTTCTCGTCGCTCCGCTCGCTCTGGCCGCTGTCCTCACCGCGTGCGGAAGCGAGAGCGACACCAGCGCCGAGGGCGGCGCACCTGCCTCGTGCGAGGCCGCCGACCTGCCGCTGAAGCAGGACGGCAAGCTGACCATCGGCACCGACTCTCCGGCGTACGAGCCGTGGTTCTCCGAGGACGACCCCAGCAACGGCAAGGGCTTCGAGTCGGCGGTCGCCTATGCCGTCGCCGAGGAGCTCGGGTTCGCGAAGGACGACGTCGTCTGGGTCAAGCAGGCGTTCAACACCTCCTACACGCCGGGTGAGAAGAAGTTCGACTTCGACATCAACCAGATCTCGATCACTCCCGAGCGGGCGGGCGTCGTCGACTTCTCGAAGGGCTACTACACGGCTTCGCAGGCAGTCGTGACGATGGAGGAGGACGCGGCCGAGGCGGCGTCGCTGGCCGACCTCAAGGGCCTGCAGCTCGGTGCCCAGACCGCGACCACGTCGCTGACCGCGATCCGCGAGGACGTGCAGCCCACCAAGGACCCGCTGGTCTTCGACACCAGTGACCAGGCCAAGCAGGCGCTGCTCAACGGCCAGGTCGACGCGCTCGTCTTCGACCTGCCGACCGCGTTCTACATCACTGCCGCCGAGATCGAGGGAAGCACGATCACCGGGCAGTTCGAGAGCAGTTCGATGCCGGAGGAGTTCGGCCTGCTGACCGAGAAGGGCAGTGGCCTGGCGCCGTGCCTCGACGAGGCCCTGACCGCGCTCGAGGAGGACGGCACCCTCGCCGCGCTCGAGAAGGAGTGGCTCTCCGACGTCGTCTCCGTGCCGGTCTTGAAGTGACGGGTCTCGACAAGCTCGACCACCGGAGGAGCTGGGCGCCCAGCGAGCGGGAGCTCGAAAGACAGGCCGTACGCCGCCGGCTGAAGCTGCAGCAGATCGCCATCGCCACCGTGGTGACCGTCGTGGTCACGGTCGGGCTGGTGCTGCTGGTCGTCTCCTCGCCCGGGTGGGACCGGGTCCGGGACTACTTCCTGAGCTGGTCCCACGCGCGGGACTCGTTCGCGGCGATCGCGGAGGGGTTCTGGATCAACATCCGGATCTTCCTGGTCGCCGAGCCATGCGTACTCGTCCTCGGGGCGCTCGTCGCCATCGCCCGCCAGACGACCTCGCCGTGGCTGGCGCCGCTAAGGCTCCTGGCCACCGGCTACACCGACCTGTTCCGCGGGGTGCCGTCGATCATGGTCGTGGTCATCTGCGGCATCGGGATCCCGGCGCTGGGGCTGTCCGGGGTGACCAGCTCGCTGTTCTGGCTGACCACGTTCGCGCTGGTGCTCTGCTACGGCGCCTACGTCGCGGAGGTCTTCCGCGCCGGCATCCTGGCGATCCATCCCACCCAGGTCGCCTCTGCCGAGGCGCTGGCGCTGACCCGCGCCCAGACGATGCGCTTCGTGGTGCTCCCGCAGGCCGTACGCCGCGTCGTGCCGCCTCTCATGAACGACCTCGTATCGCTGCAGAAGGACACCGCGCTGATCTCGGCGGTGGGTGTCTTCGAGGCGCTGCGCGCCGCGCAGGACTACCAGGGCTACAACTTCAACGGAACGCCGCTGCTGGTCGCCGCTGCGTACTTCCTCGTCGTCGCGGTGCCGCTCACCCGGCTCACCGACTGGCTCATGCGCCGACAGATCGAGAAGGAGCAGGGTCGATGACTGCACTGCTGGAGGCCAGGGCCCTGCGGAAGTCCTATCGAGGCAGGGCCGTCCTGGATGACCTGGACCTGTCCGTCGCGGAGCACGACGTGGTCTGCCTGATCGGGGCGTCGGGGTCGGGGAAGTCGACGCTGCTGCGCTGCCTGAACCTGCTCGAGACGATCGACGACGGGGTCATCACCTTCGACGGCCGGGAGATCTCCGATCCGCTCGTCGACCCGCGCTCGGTCCGCCGGGAGATCGGGATGGTCTTCCAGGCGTACAACCTCTTCCCGCATCTCTCGGTCCTCGACAACTGCACCTTGGCCCAGGTGCGGGTGCACGGCGTTGGTAAGGGCGAGGCGGCCGATCGAGCGCGGCAGTTGTTGGCGCGGTTCGGCCTCGCGGACAAGGCAGACGCCCATCCCGACGCCCTCTCCGGAGGCCAGCAGCAGCGGGTCGCGCTGGTGCGGGCGATGTGCACGCGGCCGCGTCTGCTGCTCCTCGACGAGATCACCGCCGCCCTCGACCCCGAGCTCGTCGGTGAGGTGCTGGAGATCGTCCGGGCCGAGGCGGAGGCGGGCACGACCCTCGTCCTCGCCACCCACGAGATGTCCTTCGCCCGCGAGGTCGCCACCAAGGTCTGCTTCCTGGACGGCGGGCGCGTCCTGGAGCAGGGGCCGCCGGAGCAGCTCTTCGGCGACCCCGTCGAGGAGCGCACCCGCGCGTTTCTCGCCCGGGTCCGGTCGTGAGGCAGGCTGGCGCGGACACCCGTGTCCGCGCCCAGCAGGCCGGCGCGGTCTCGATCGCGACCTGGCTGCGATCCCACCGGGCCG
>NZ_JBHVKN010000166.1:0-11516 GCF_042798075.1 Nocardioides sp. NPDC057772 | reverse complement strand
GGTTGACCGGCTTGCCGGGGCGGGCCGACTGGTCGACCCAGGCGTTCATCTCCTCGTCCGGGCTGTGCGCGACGAAGGTGTCTCCGTCGCGCCGAGAAGACGCCGGAGGCCCGGACCGACGTGGTCCGGGCCTCCGGGGAGTTGGTGGGTGGGGTCAGTTCTTCTCGGTGAGCTTGTGGGTCTCGTCGGTGATCGAGCTCGCGATCTCCTTGAGCTTCTCACCGTGCTCACGGGCGTGGTGGGCGCAGAACAGCAGTTCGCCGCCGGAGTGGAGCTCCGCGCGTACGTAGGCCTGCGCTCCGCACCGGTCGCAACGGTCCTCGGACGTGAGCGGCGAGCTGGTGGCAACGGCAGTGGTCACATCGGCCTCATTTCTGATCATGATTGCGCCGGGATAACGTACGTGAGTCGTGGAAGATTCCCTAGATCGCTAGCGTTTCCTCGCGGACTCTTACCTCCGTCGCACCTCTAATCCTTGCAGTTGTCGCTCCGGGTCGGGGATCCGGGTCGGACCTACCCCACGGGACATCGCTGTCCGTGACAGACATTCTTACCTGTCGACTGACCATTTCGTGCATCGAAACCCGCAAGTTCCGCGTAACGGACCGATCACGACGTACGCCTGCCGCCCCATGGCGGCCGGGCCGGTTGCCGCGTGCCTGCGTGAGTCCCGGGCGTGTCGCACGGTAGATTTCCTCTGAGGAACCCCCCCACGCAGCGCCCCAAGCAGCAGCGCAGTACAGCCAGGAGCCGATCATCTCTGACAACACCTACAACGCCGCGCACCTCCTCGTCCTCGAGGGCCTGGAGGCGGTTCGCAAGCGTCCCGGTATGTACATCGGCTCGACCGATACCCGCGGCCTCATGCACTGCCTGTGGGAGATCATCGACAACGGTGTCGACGAGGCGTTGGCGGGAGTCGCCGGCCACGTCGAGGTGACGATGCACTCCGACGGCTCGGTGGAGGTCTACGACGACGGCCGCGGCATCCCGACCGACAAGGAGCCCCGCACCGGGCTCCCGGGCGTCGAGGTGGTCGCGACCAAGCTGCACGCGGGCGGCAAGTTCGGCGGTGGCTCCTACAACGCGACCGGCGGTCTGCACGGTGTCGGTCTCTCCGTCGTCAACGCGCTCTCCAGCCGGATGGACATCGACGTCGACCGTTCCCCGGCCCAGCAGGGGATGTCGTTCCGCCGCGGCGTGCCCGGGGTGTTCGACGGCGACGGCCCGAATGCCGGGTTCACGCCACAGAGCGGCCTGAGCCGCAAGGGCAAGCGCGTCGCCAAGGGCAAGACCGGCACCAGGATCCGGTTCTGGCCCGACAAGCAGATCTTCACCAAGGACGCCCGCTTCGAGCTCGAGGGACTGCTCGGCCGCGCCCGGCAGACCAGCTTCATCGTCCCCGGGCTGGAGCTGGTCATCCGCGACCAGTCGGGCCCCGAGAAGATCGAGGAGAAGTTCCGTCACGACGGCGGCATCGCCGAGTTCGTCGAGTTCCTGGCCAAGGACGAGCCGGTCAGCGGCGTACTCCGGTTGCAGGGGTCGGACACCTTCACCGAGACCGTGCCGATGCTCGACGACGCCGGCCACATGACCCCGCAGGACGTGGAGCGTAAGCTCGGCGTCGACATCGCGGTGCGCTGGGGGAGCGGCTACGACACCGAGATCCGCTCCTTCGTCAACGTGATCGCCACCCCGAAGGGCGGCACCCACGTCAGTGGCTTCGAGAACGCGCTGACCAAGACGTTCAACGACGCCATGCGCGCGGCCAAGGTGCTCAAGGTCAACGACAAGGACATCGTCAAGGAGGACGTCCTCGAAGGTCTGACCGCGGTCGTGACGGTGCGGCTGGCCGAGCCGCAGTTCGAGGGCCAGACCAAGGAGATCCTCGGCACCCCGGCGGCTCGCAGCGTGGTGCGCAAGGTCGTCGCCGCCGAGATGAAGTCGTTCCTCACCGAGTCGCGCGGCGCCCAGAAGCAGCAGGCCAAGCTGGTGATGGAGAAGGTCTACGCCGCCTCCAAGACCCGTCTCTCGCTGCGTCAGCAGAAGGAGAACCAGCGGCGCAAGAACGCGCTGGAGTCCTCCGCGCTGCCCTCCAAGCTCGCCGACTGCCGCACCACCGACGACCGCGCCGAGCTCTTCATCGTCGAGGGTGACTCCGCGCTCGGCACCGCCAAGGTGGCTCGCAACTCCGAGTTCCAGGCGCTGCTGCCGATCCGCGGCAAGATCCTCAACGTGCAGAAGGCCTCGGTCGGCGACATGCTCAAGAACGCCGAGTGCTCCTCGATCATCCAGGTCGTCGGCACCGGCACCGGGCGCAGCTTCGACCTGGACGCGGCGCGCTACGGCAAGATCATCTTCATGGCCGACGCCGACTCCGACGGCGCCCACATCCGTACGCTGCTGGCGACCCTGTTCTTCAAGTACATGCCCGAGCTGATCGCCGCCGGCAAGGTCTACACCGCGGTCCCGCCGCTGCACCGGATCGAGATCTCCAACCCGAAGAAGGGCATGGAGAAATACATCTACACCTACTCCGACCCGGAGCTGCAGCGGAAGCTCGCCGAGCTGAAGAAGAAGAACGTCACCTGGAAGGACCCGGTGCAGCGCTACAAGGGTCTGGGTGAGATGGACGCCGACCAGCTGGCCGAGACCACGATGGATCCCCGTCACCGTACGCTTCGCCGGCTGACGCTCGACGACGCCGACGAGGCCGCGGCGGTCTTCGATCTGCTGATGGGTTCCGACGTGGCTCCGCGCAAGGAGTTCATCGTCGCCGGGGGCGGTCAGCTCTCCGAAGACGACCTGGACTTCTGATGGACCAGAAGGCAGCACGGACGGCGGCGACCAAGGCGTTCAAGGCCGGCGGCATGCCGCTGCGCAAGGGGCATCACCGGCTCGGCGACCCCAAGAGCGACGACATCGTCTGGTACATCGACCTGCGCGCCCAGGGAGCCGGCCCGGCCGCTCCGCTGCGCTTCGAGATCGGCTGCTGGGTCGCCGCCCTCGGCCACCCGGAGCCCGAGGGCGGTCCGGTCGACTGCCCGCTGCTGCTGGACCGGCCGGTCGCGGCGACCACGCCGGCCGAGATGGGTGAAGAGGTCGGCGAGCTCGTCGGACTCGTCGGTGACCTGGACTCGGTCGCTGCGCTGCGCGAGGCGCTCGCCGACGGGGCGCTGGGGCGGCCGCTGGTCGACCAGTCGCTGCGTACGTTCCTAGACGGGTAGAGCCTGGACGGTCAGCGCTCCGCCAGCAGCGCGAAGAGGTCGCCGACCTCGCCCAGGTGGCCGAGCTTGTCGGGGTTGAGGACGTTGTGCATCCGGACGATCCGGTCGCCCTCGACGTCGAGCGCGATGACACCGAGCAGGGCGCCGTCGGCGCCACGGGTGAGCATCGCCGGCTGGCCGTTGGCGTGGGAGAGCTCCAGACGTACGCCGAGGCGCTCGCCCTGACGCATGAGCCCGAGCAGGAAGCGGGCGACGGCGACGGCACCGAGCATCGGCTTCTGGATCGCGGGGGCTCGGCCGCCGCCGTCGGCGACGAAGACGACGTCGTCGGCCAGCAGCCGCTCCAGCCCGCTCACGTCGTTCGCGGACAGCGCGGCGACGAACTGGGAGGCGAGCTGGTCGCGGCGCTCGGGTGAGGGCTCGAAGCGCGGCGTGCCGTCGGCGATCCGCTTGCGGGCGCGGGCGAAGATCTGGCGGCAGTTGGTCGCGCTCTTGTCGACGACCGGGGCGATGTCCTCGTAGTCGTAGCCCATCACCTCGCGCAGCACGAACACCGCACGCTCGACCGGGGTGAGCGACTCCAGCAGAACCAGGAACGCGGTGCTGACGGTCTCGTCGAGCTCCAGACGGTGACTGGGATCCTCGTCGGAGACCAGGATCGGCTCGGGCAGCCACGGCCCGACGTACTGCTCGCGCCGGTGGCGGGCCGAGCGGAGGGTGTCGATGGCGATGCGGGTGGTGACCGTGGTGGCGTACGCGTCGAGGTTGTCGACCTCGCCCGACTCCTGTCTGCTGCGGTGCATCCGCAGGAACGCCTCCTGCACGATGTCCTCCGCCTCGGCGACGCTGCCGAGCATCCGGTAGGCGATCGAGAACATCAGCGGGCGGAGCCCGTCATGAGCGCTTGCGAGGTCCACGAATGCAGGACCTTACGCCAGCTGTCACACGCGCGCAGGTCGTTTCGTCGGTGGGGTCGACAACGACGAGAGGAACAGGAAATGCGCATCTTCATCGCGGGCGGAACCGGCGCGGTCGGCATCAGGACGGTGCCGCTGCTGGTGGCCGCCCGACACGAGGTGTACGGCTCGACCCGCCACGCCGCCGGGTGCGAGGCCCTGGCCGAGCAGGTCGGTGGGCGGAACCCGATGCGGCTCCCGGCCTGCTCGCCCGGCCGTTGATCGGCGAGTTCGGGGTCGCCCTGATGACCTCCGTGCGTGGCTCCTCCAACGCCAAGGCCAAGCGCGAGCTCGGCTGGACCCCGTCCTACCCGACCTGGCGCGAGGGCTTCCGGACCGGGATCGGCTGATCGTGGTTATGGTGGCGCGGTGAAGATGATCGCGTTGCAGGACGAGTGGTGGCCGGCGATGACCTGCTTCGGGTGTGGGCCGGCCAACGCGGAGGGTCTCCAGCTGAAGAGCTATCCGCAGCTGGACGGGAGCGTGACCGCGACCTTCCAGCCGTGGCCGCAGCACGACAACGGCGGCGGCTTCCTCAACGGCGGGATCATCGCGACCCTGCTCGACTGTCACAGCGCCGCCGCGGTGCACCAGGAGGCCTTCCTCAACGGCTGGATGCCCGCCGAGGGGGAGTCGCTCGCCTATGTGACTGCCGGGATCGACGTACGCTACCGGCGGCCGGCCCCGCTCAAGGAGCCGGTCACGCTGGTCGCCTCCACCACGGACGCCAGCGAGGACCAGATCACCTCGCTGGTGCGGCTGGAGTGGGACGGGAAGGTCCGCGCCGAGGGCGAGGCGCTGTGGAAGCGGTGGCGCCCGCGCGGCTAGCGGGATCGGTAGAAGCAGAAACGGCCCCCAACAGGTTGGGGGCCGTTTCTTGTCGTGTCAGTCGAGCAGCTCGGTCACGGTGCCGGCGGCCACGGTGCGGCCGCCCTCGCGGACCGCGAAACCGAGACCGACCTCCATCGCGATCGGCTTCTCCAGCTCCACTCCGAGCTCGACCGTGTCGCCGGGCATGACCAGGGCGATGTCACCCAGGTCGATCCCGCCGGGCACGTCCGTGGTCCGGAAGTAGAACTGTGGCCGGTAGTCCGCGGCGAAGGGAGTGTGCCGGCCACCCTCGGCCGTGGACAGTGCGTGCAGGTTCGCCCGGAACTTCCGGTGCGGCCGTACGCTGCCCGGCAGCGCCACCACCTGGCCGCGACGTACCTCGTCGCGCTTGACACCACGCAGGAGCACCGCCGCGTTGTCGCCCGCCTCGGCCGACTCCAGCGACTTGCCGAAGGTCTCCAGCCCGATCGCGGTGCTGGTGATCGTCGAGCCGAGGCCGACGACCTCGACCGCGTCGCCGACCTTCAGCGAGCCCCGCTCGACGGCACCGGTGACGACCGTGCCGCGGCCGGTGATGGTCACGACGTTCTCGATCGGCATCAGGAACGGCTCACCGAGCTCACGCTCCGGAACCGGCACGTAGTCGTCGATCGCGTCGAGCAGGTCGCCGATCGCGGCGGTCCACTCGGGGTCGCCCTCGAGCGCCTTCAGCCCGGACACCCGGACGACAGGCACGTCGTCGCCGGGGAATCCGTACTCGGAGAGGAGGTCGCGGACCTCCAGCTCGACCAGGTCGAGCAGCTCCGGGTCGTCGACGGTGTCGGCCTTGTTGAGTGCCACCACCAGGTAGGGCACGCCCACCCGACGCGCGAGCAGCACGTGCTCCCGCGTCTGCGGCATGGCACCGTCCTGGGCCGAGACGACCAGGATGGCGGCGTCGACCTGGGCGGCGCCGGTGATCATGTTCTTCACGTAGTCGGCGTGCCCGGGCATGTCGACGTGCGCGTAGTGCCGGGTGGCGGTCTCGTACTCGACGTGCGAGATGTTGATCGTGATCCCGCGCTGCAGCTCCTCCGGGGCACGGTCGATGCCGTCGAAGGCGATGAAGCGGTTCACGTCCGGGTCGCGCTCGGCGAGCACCTTGGTGATCGCGGCGGTCAGGGTCGTCTTGCCGTGGTCGACGTGACCCATCGTCCCGATGTTGAGGTGCGGCTTGGTCCGCACGAACTGGCTCTTGGCCATGGGAGTTCCTTTGATTGTCAGAAGATTTCGGGGTGAGCCAGGACCCTCCGGCAAGCCCTCACAGCGCTGTCACCGCGATGAGGGGGCCGGTGCGGGCCACCCTCCTCCGCGGGTCCTGCGAGGCAGGAGGAGGGTCAGCTTCGAGCGCCGGTGCAATCGACTGACGGAGCCCACGTGGGAGCGCCCGTCAGGCTCGTGCCTGACAGGTCGAACTCGGAAACCACGCGGAACATGCGCATCACGGTAGGTGCCAACACGGACACCCGCAATGTAATTCCCGGCTAGCGCGCCTCCAGGCGCACCACGACCGACTTCGAGGTCGGGGTGCGGCTGCCGTCGGCGTAGGAGTCGAGCGGGATGAGGACGTTCGTCTCCGGGAAGTACGCCGCAGCGGAGCCGCGAGGGGTGGCGTAGGCGACGACGCGGAAGCCCTCGGCGCGGCGCTCGCCGTCGGTCCAGACCGAGACGATGTCGACGGTGTCGCCGTCGGCGATGCCGAGCTCGCGGAGGTCGTCGGGGTTGACGAAGACGACGTGGCGCCCGCCCTTGATGCCGCGGTAGCGGTCGTTGTAGCCGTAGACCGTGGTGTTGAACTGGTCGTGGGAGCGCAGCGTCTGCAGCAGCAGGTGTCCCGGAGGAGCGGAGGTCGCGGTCAGCGGGTTGGCGGTGACCCGGGCCCGGCCGGTCGCGGTGTCGAAGGTGCGGGAGTCGCGGGGGCCGTTGGGCAGGGCGAAGCCGCCCGGCGCCTTGAGCCGGGTCTCGAAGTCCTCGAACCCGGGGACCACCGCCGAGATGTGCCAGCGGATCCGGGAGTAGTCCACGCCCATCGTGGCCCAGTCGATGCCCTGGTCCGAGCCGAACAGGGCGTCGCCGATCGCACAGATGATGCCGACCTCGCTGCGCAGCTCCTTCGATCCCGGAAGCAGGCGGCCGTAGGAGGCATGGACCATGCCCATCGAGTCCTCGACGGTGACGTACTGCTCCCGGCCGCCGGTCTCGTCGCGTTCGGTGCGGCCCAGGCAGGGCAGGACCAGGCCTTCGCGGCCGTGGTGGAGATGGCTGCGGTTGAGCTTGGTCGAGATCTGGACGGTGAGGCCGACGTCGGCGAGCGCCGCGGTGGTGACGGCGGTGTCGGGGGTCGCGGCGGCGAAGTTGCCGCCGAGGGCGAGGAAGACGTCGACGGCGCCGTCGCGCATCGCCTCGATCGCGGCGACCACGTCGTAGCCCTCCTCGCGCGGCGGGGTGATGCCGAACTCGTCACCGACGGCGTCGAGGAACCACGCCGGCGGCTTCTCCCAGATGCCCATCGTGCGGTCTCCCTGCACGTTGGAGTGGCCGCGGACCGGGCAGGCGCCGGCGCCGGGCTTGCCGATGTTGCCGCGCAGGAGCAGGAACGAGGCGATCTCACGGATCGTGGCGACCGAGTTCTTGTGCTGGGTCAGACCCATCGCCCAGCACACGATGATGCGCTCGCGGCTCTCGACCAGGTCGGCCAGCGACTCGATCTCCTCGCGGGAGATGCCGCTGAGCCGGGTGATCTCGTCCCACTCCATCGCCGCCCAGGCCTGCGCCGCGACCTCGAAGCCGTCGGTGTGCTCCTCCAGGAACGCGTGGTCGACGGCGTCGCGCTCGACGAGGACCTTGTTGATCCCGGCGAACAGCGCCAGGTCGCCGTTGACCTGCACGGGCACGTGGAGGTCGGCGAGCTTGGTGCCGACACCGGTGACGCCGCGTACGGTCTGGGGATTGCGGAAGCGGCCGAGCCCGGCCTCACGGAGCGGGTTGACCGACACCACCGTGGCGCCGTTCTCCTTGGCGGACTCGAGCGCGGTGAGCATCCGCGGGTGGTTGGTGCCAGGGTTCTGGCCGACGACGAAGATCAGGTCTGCGTGCTCGGCCAGGTCGTCGTAGGTGACGGTGCCCTTGCCGATGCCGATCACCTCACCGAGGGCCGTGCCGCTGGACTCGTGGCACATGTTGGAGCAGTCGGGGAGGTTGTTGGTGCCGAGCTGGCGGGCGAGCAGCTGGTAGACGAACGCGGCCTCGTTGGACGCGCGACCGGAGGTGTAGAAGACCGAACGGTCGGGGTCGGCGGCCCGCATCCGGTCGGCGATCAGCGCGATCGCGTCGGACCAGGAGATGGGGGAGTAGTGGGTCTCGCCGGGGCCGATGTACATCGGCTCCGTCAGCCGGCCCTGCGCCTCCAGCCAGTGGTCGTCGCGCTCGGCGAGCGAAGCGACCGAGTTGGCTGCGAAGAAGGAACGATCGACCCGCTTGCGGGTCGCCTCCCACGCCACCGCCTTGGCGCCGTTCTCGCAGAACTCGGCCGCCTTGCGGTGGTCGGGGTCGGGCCAGGCGCAGGAGGGGCAGTCGAAGCCGCCGACCTGGTTGACCTTGAGCAGGGTCTGCAGGCTGCGCCGGGGGCCCATCTCGCGCAGGGCGTACTCCATCGAGTGTGCCACCCCAGGGATCCCGACCGCGGCCGTCTCCGGCTCGCTGACGCGGAGGGTGGGCTCGGGCAGGTCTGCGGTGCGATCGGTGCTCACCCCCGCAGGCTACTCCGTGGCGATGGCCTTGAGGACGTCTTCCCTCCCGGCGCGGATGGCCGGGAGGAGAGCGGCCAGGACACCGACGACCACCGCGATCGCGAGGAAGACGGCCAGCTGGTCCAGCGGCACCGACAGGCTGGTGAGGTCTTCGCGCAGGGCGTCGCGCAGCAGCACGCCGAAGAGCACCCCGAGGGCGAGCCCGAGGACGGCGCCGAGCACCGCGATGGTCACCGACTCCAGGGTGATCATCCGGCGCAGCTGGCCGCGGGAGAGCCCGATGGCGCGCAGCAGGCCGATCTCGCGGGTGCGCTCGATGACGCTGAGGCCGAGGGTGTTGACGATGCCGATCACCGCGATCACGATCGCCAGCGCGAGCAGGCCGTAGATCATGTAGAGCAGCTGGTTGACCTGCCCCTTGATCGACTCGGCGAACTCGTCCTTGTCCTGCACCGCGACCACGGGACGGTCCTCGACGAGCTTGTCGAGACGCTCGTGGATGACCGCCGGATCGGCGCCCCGTGCGAGCAGGATGCTGAGCGAGGCGTCCTCCCGCGGCACCTTGGCCGCGACGAGGTCCTCGATGCGCACCGTGATCTCGCCGGTCACCGGGCTCTCGGCGATGATCCCGCTGATCTGCGGTTGCGCCTGGCGGCCGCTGACGAAGGTGAGGTCGATGCGGTCGCCGAGCTGCCACTTGTGCTTCTTCGCGGCCTCGTCGGTGACGAGCACCTGACCCGGCTTGACGTCGTCGCTGCCCTCGAGCACGTCGAGGTCGTAGATCTGGGACAGGTGCTCGTCGACGCCGAAGAGGAACGTGGCCTCGTTGTTCTTCGGGTTGCGCACATCGACCTTGCCGACGACGGCCTGGGCGATCTGCGAGCGGGAGACGGTGGCCACGCCCTCGACCTTCTCCATCTCGTCGCCGATCGAGGTCGGGAATGCGGTGAAGGTCGGGCTCTGCACGACCAGGTCGGGCTTGAACTGCTCCTCGACCACGTCGGTGATCGAGGCGTTCATCGAGGCGGCGAGAACCCCGATCAGGGAGACCAGAGCCAGCCCGATCATCAGCGCCGAGGCGGTCGCGCCGGTGCGCCTCGGGTCGCGCATCGCGTTCTGCCCGGCCAGCTTGCCGGTCATCCCGAACAGCGCCCCCGAGACCGTACGCAGCGCAGCGAGCACCGGGCGGCCCAGGAACGCGCTGATCCAGGCGACCGACAGGATCGAGACCCCGGCCCCGACCCCCACCCACAGGGCCGCGCTCGTCGGCACGTCGAACCCGCCGGGCAGAGTGATCTCGGGGATCCCGATTCGCGGCATCGCCGCGAGCACGAGGCCGACCGCCAGCAGGACGAGCCCCACCGACGTACGCAGGATGGTGGATCTGGCGGGAGGCTGGGTGTCCTCGCGCATCGCCGCCACCGGCGGCACCTTGGCAGCTCGGCGGGAGGGGAGGAGGGCGGCGGCGAGGGTGACGCAGACGCCGACGGCGTAGGAGATCCAGATCGTGCGCGGGGTGAGGACGAGGACGTCGGAGGCGATCTCCAACCCGGCCTGCCGGAAAGCGGCAGCCAGGCCGTGGGCCAGGCCCCAGCCCGCGAGGATGCCGATCGTGGCCGCGACCAGCGCCATGACCAGCGCCTCGAAGAGCACGGAGGTGGTGATCTGGCGGCGAGAGGCACCCAGGGCGCGCAACAGCGCCAGCTGACGGGATCGCTGCGCGATCAGGATCGAGAAGGTGTTGACGATGATGAAGGCGCCGACGATCACCGCGATCACCGCGAAGACGATGAGGAAGACCGAGATCACGTCGAGGAACTCACCGATGGCGTCCTCGGACTCCTCGACCACCTTGTCCCCGGTGACGGCCTCGAAGCCCTTCGGGACCACCGTGTTCGCGGCCTCGGCGAGCTCCTTCTGGCTGACGCCCGGGGCGGCGGTCAGCGAGATTCCGGAGTAGACGTCCTTGCCGTCGGTGAACAGGCTCTGCGCGCCGGCCGTGCTGAAGATCAGCAGCTGCGCGCCGGCCGTGCCGCCTCCGTTGAAGGCGGCGATGCCGGTCAGGGTGACCGTGCGGCGGGTCTCGCCCTGGGGCGCGATCAGCGTGACCGAGTCTCCCACCTGGTAGCCGGCCTTCTCGGCGGTCGCCTCGTCGAGAACGAGCTCCTTCTTGCCGGTGGGCCAGCTTCCCAGGGTGAGCTCGAGCGACGGCTCGCCGAGCAGGTTGGGGGTCCCGGTGTGGTTGAAGGCCAGCGTCGGTGCGCCCGAGCTGCTGACCAGCTTGTCGTCGGTGTCGAGGACGTAGAGGCCTGCGCCTTGGACGACCCCGTCGGCGCGGGCGACCTCCGGCAGCGTACGCAGCCTCTCGATGGTCGCCGGCTCCAGCGTCGCCGCGCCGCCACCGCCGGGGCGGCTGGCCTCGGCCGAGCTGGCGCTGTTGACCGGACGCACCTGGCCGTCGGGGGTGGAGCCGTTGATGATGCCGGAGAAGGTGCGGTCGAGCCCGTGCGAGAAGGTGAGTACGCCGGCCAGAAAGGCGACGCCCAGGACGATCGCGAGCGTCGACATGAGCAGGCGCACCTTGTGCGCGGCGAGGTTGCGCAGCGTCAGCCGGAGCACGCCGCCACCCCCGTTGCGCAAGCGCCAGAGTACGGACGTGGCGGCGTGCCGATTGCTTCGTTCACTCGCTGACGCTCGTTCACCCTCAGACGCCC
>NZ_JBHVKN010000165.1:0-11557 GCF_042798075.1 Nocardioides sp. NPDC057772 | reverse complement strand
CGAGTAACCGACGGAAACTCCCTGGACTACCCCGGCCGAGCAGAAGTTATCCACAGGCCCGGGTTATCGGGATGCAGAACATCTCGAGCGGGCGCACGCTCATGGCATGGTTCGACGGCGCCCGCAGTTCACGCCTTCGCCGCAATGGCGGCGGGGTGTGGAGCTGGTGCGCCCGGTGCGGGTCGACCCTTCAGGCGAGACCGGACCGACCGAGCGGCAGGCGCGGGGCCGGGGATGGCGCAGGAGCAGCCGGGGGCTCTACGTACCGGCTGGGGTTGATGGTGACCACGTGCAGCAGCGAGTGCTGGAGGCGGCGACCGCGGTGCCGGACGGCTACATCACTGGGTGGGCGACATTCGCTTGGTCGGGAGCTCACTGGTTCGACGGCACCGATCGCGCCGGCCGGCCGGTGCCGGTGCCGATCGTGGTCCATGAACACCGCCGAGACGATCAGCCCGGTTATGTGATCACGCAGGAGCGTCTCGCGCTCCGCCACTGTCGTGAGCTCGACGGGGTGCGCGGCACCGACCCCACGCGTTCGATTGCATTCGAGGCGCGCTATGCCCCGGACCTGGTCAGCGCCGTGGTCGCTCTCGACATGGCGATGACGACCGATCTGGTCTCGAAGGTCGAGGTCGCGGCCTATGCAGCCTCGCTCAACGGTTGGACCGGAGTCCCGCTGCTGCGCGAGGCCATTCCGTACGTCGTGGAGAACAGCTGGTCGCCGATGGAGTCTGAGATGCGGCTGGCCTGGGTGATCGAGCTCGGCGTCGGCCGGATCGCCTGCAATCAGCCGGTCTTCGACCTGGCCGGCAACCATGTCGGTACGCCCGATCTGCTCGACCTCGACGCGGGAGTAGTGGGGGAGTACGACGGCGCCCTCCATCTCGCCGGCAAACAGCGATCTCGGGATATCAAGCGTGAAGGAGACTTTCGCCGCCTTGGTCTCGAGTGCGTCACCATGGTCGCTGGTGATCGCCGCGACCCTTCGGACTTCCTGCAGCGTACGCACGATGCGAGGCGGCGCGCCCGGCACAGAGTCGGTCCGCGGCAGTGGACCATCACACCGCCGGCGTGGTGGACGCCGACCACGACCGTCGAGCAGCGTCGTGCACTGACGGCCGATCAGAGGTCTCGGTTCCTTCGGCGACGGTCGGCATGAGCCCGGCGCGGGGGTAGTCCAGGGAGTTCCCGTCGGTCTACCGGGCAGTAATGGACGGAAACTCCCTGGACTACCCACGCCCGGCCGGTCAACGCGCCGACCCCCACGGATGAGAGAGTCGTACCCATGAAGCTCGAGAAGACTGACGGCGCGCTCCTCCTGGTCATCGGGATCTGGACGATCGCGATCTGGACCAACTTCGGCCGCAACCTCGTCAAGACCGCCAAGGACCCGGAGCAGACCCGGCCCAAGCCCTATTACGTCGCCCACACGGTGCTCGTGGTCGTCGACGTCCTCCTCGGTGGCCTGCTGATCAAGCTCGGCGTGCAGCGGCTGCTGACCAGGGGATAGGTCGCTCAGGCGGAGTCGGCCGTGTCGAGGTGATCGACCAGCTCGGTGAGCTGGTCGCGCAGCGCGAGCGCCTCGTCACGGGTGATCCCCATGGACTCACCGAGCTGTTGCGGCACCCCGGAGACCTGCTCCTCCAGGGCCCTGCCGGCCTCGGTCAGGCTGACCAGCACCCGTCGCTCGTCGCCGGGGTCGCGTTCGCGACGAATGTGGCCGGCGGCCTCGAGTCGTTTGAGCAGGGGAGTCAGGGTGCCGGAGTCGAGCCGTAGGCGGTGGCCGAGCGAGGTCACGGTCAGCGGCTCGTCGGCCTCCCAGAGCACCAGCATCACCAGATACTGCGGATAGGTCAGCCCTGTTCCCCTGAGCAGCGTCACGTAGCGCTTCGTGACGGCTCGGGTCGCTGCGTACAAGGGGAAGCAGAGCTGCAGGTCGAGCGCAAGCTGCGGATAGGTACGTCCGGACACATCCATCAGTCTACTCCCTTGCGCGATTAAGTTGTGCACAATATAGTTGTGCACATGACACCGATCTACACAGCCACCGCAGTCAGCACCGGAGACGCCCGCAACGGCCACGTCCAGTCCTCCGACGGCCTCATCGACGCCGACGTCCGCATCCCCAAGGAGATGGGCGGCGCCGGCGGTGCCACCAACCCCGAGCAGCTTTTCGCCGCCGGCTACGCCGCCTGTTTCCACTCCGCGCTCAAGCTGGTCGCCGGCAAGGCGAAGGTCGACATGACCGACTCCGAGGTCGTCGCCGACGTCAGCATCGGCGAGAACGGCCAGGGTGGCTTCGGCCTCGCCGTGCAGCTCGAGGTCACCATCCCCGGTGCCGACGCCGCGACCGCTCAGCAGCTCGCCGAGCAGGCCCACCAGGTCTGCCCCTACTCCAACGCCACCCGCGGCAACATCGAGGTCAAGCTGACCGTCGCCTGAGCTGGTTCCTCCAGCCAGGCTCAGGACACCGCCTTGCCGAAGGAACACCCCCGCCTCGGCAAAATCAGAAGGGCCGCCCTCCCGAGAGGAGGACGGCCCTTTGGCAACCCGGAGGTCAGCCGAGGATCAGCGACTTGCGCAGGTCCTTGTTGAGCTGGGAGATCACGTCGAGCGGGATCTCCTTGGGGCAGGCCGAGGCGCACTCACCGATGTTGGTGCAGCCGCCGAAGCCCTCGGCGTCGTGCTGGGCGAGCATGGTCTGCACGCGGGAGTAGCGCTCCGGCTGACCCTGCGGCAGCTCACCGAGGTGGGTGATCTTCGCGCCGAGGAACAGCGACGCGGAGCCGTTGGGGCAGGCGGCGACGCAGGCGCCGCAGCCGATGCAGGTGGCCGTGTTGAACGCCCGCATGGCCTTGTCGCGCGGAGCCGGCACCGAGTTGGCCTCGGGGGCCGAGCCGGTGTTGGCCGAGATGTAGCCGCCGTTCTGGATGATGCGGTCGAACGCGGAGCGGTCGACGATCAGGTCCTTGACGATCGGGAACGACGCGGCGCGCCACGGCTCGATGGTGATCGTGTCGCCGTCCTTGAACGAGCGCATGTGCAGCTGGCAGGTCGTGGTGACCTCCGGGCCGTGCGCCTCGCCGTTGATCATCAGCGAACACATGCCGCAGATGCCCTCGCGACAGTCCGAGTCGAACGCGACCGGCTCCTCGTCGTTCTGCAGGAGCTGCTCGTTGAGCAGGTCGAGCATCTCGAGGAAGGACATGTCCTGCGAGACGCCGTCCAGCTCGTACGTCTTGAGCGCACCCTTCTCGGACGCGTTGGCCTGCCGCCAGATCTTGAGGGTGAGCTTCACTTGTACGACCTCTGCTTCATCTCGATGGCGGTGTAGATCAGGTCCTCCTTGTGGAGGATCGGGGCGCCGTCCTCGCCGCCGAACTCCCAGGCCGCGACGTAGGCGAACTCGTCGTCGTGGCGCAGCGCCTCGCCGTCCTCGGTCTGCGACTCGGCCCGGAAGTGGCCGCCGCACGACTCGCGCCGGTTGAGCGCGTCGATGCACATGAGCTCACCGAGCTCGATGAAGTCGGCCACGCGGCCGGCCTTCTCGAGGTCCTGGTTGAGGGAGTCGGCCGAACCGAGGACCTTGACGTTGGTCCAGAACTCCTTCTTGAGCTCGCGGATCAGGCCGATGGCCTTCTTGAGGCCCTCCTCGGTCCGCTCCATGCCGCAGTACTCCCACATGATCAGGCCGAGCTCCTTGTGGATGGACTCGACCGAGCGGGTGCCGTTGATCGACATGAACTTGTCGATCCGCTCCTGGACGGACTGCTTCGCCTCGACGACCGCGGGGTGGTCCTCGGAGATGGGCTCGAACGGCCCGTCGGCGAGGTATTCGCGGATCGTGTTGGGAAGCACGAAGTAGCCGTCGGCCAGACCCTGCATCAGCGCCGAGGCACCGAGGCGGTTCGCGCCGTGGTCGGAGAAGTTGGCCTCGCCGGTGCAGTACAGACCCGGGATGTTGGTCGACAGCTCGTAGTCGACCCACAGGCCGCCCATGACGTAGTGCACGGCGGGGTAGATCCGCATCGGCACCTCGTAGGGGTTCTCGCCGGTGATGCGCTCGTACATGTCGAGGAGGTTGTCGTACTTCTCCTCGATGGCGTCCTTGCCGAGGCGCTCGATCGCGGCACCCAGGTCGAGGTAGACGCCGCGGCGGAACTTCTTCACGGTGCCGTCGGGCTGGGTCTCCTCGACCTCAGGACCGACACCGCGACCCTCGTCGCACATGTACTTCGCGGCGCGCGAGGCGATGTCGCGGGGGACCAGGTTTCCGAAGGACGGGTAGATCCGCTCCAGGAAGTAGTCGCGGTCCTCCTCCGGGATGTCGCGCGGGTCCTTGGCGCAGTCCTCGGCGTTCTTGGGCACCCAGATGCGGCCGTCGTTACGCAGCGACTCCGACATCAGGGTCAGCTTCGACTGGTGGGCGCCGGTCACCGGGATGCAGGTCGGGTGGATCTGCGTGTAGCAGGGGTTGGCCATGTAGGCGCCCTTGCGGTGCGCACGCCACGTGGCGGTGACGTTGGAGCCCATCGCGTTGGTCGAGAGGTAGAAGACGTTGCCGTAGCCGCCGGTGGCGAGCACGACCACGTCGGCCAGGTGGGTCTCGATCTCGCCGGTGACCATGTCACGGGCGATGATGCCGCGGGCCTTGCCGTCGGCGACGATCAGCTCGAGCATCTCGTGACGCGTGAACTGCTCCACCGTGCCGGCCGCGACCTGGCGCTCCATGGCCTGGTAGGCGCCGATGAGGAGCTGCTGCCCCGTCTGGCCGCGGGCGTAGAACGTACGCGACACCTGCACGCCACCGAAGGAGCGGTTGTCGAGCAGGCCGCCGTACTCGCGGGCGAAGGGGACGCCCTGTGCCACGCACTGGTCGATGATGTTCACCGACTCCTCGGCGAGGCGGTAGACGTTGGACTCGCGGGCGCGGTAGTCGCCGCCCTTGACCGTGTCGTAGAAGAGTCGGTAGGCCGAGTCGCCATCGCCCTTGTAGTTCTTGGCGGCGTTGATGCCGCCCTGGGCGGCGATCGAGTGGGCGCGACGCGGGGAGTCCTGGTAGCAGAACGACTTCACGTTGTAGCCGGCCTCGCCGAGCGTGGCGGCGGCGGCGCCACCAGCCAGGCCGGTGCCGACGATGATGATCGACAGCTTGCGGCGGTTGGCCGGGTTGACCAGGCGGTTCTCGAACTTGCGGTTCGTCCAGCGCTCCGCGATCGGACCGGTCGGCGCCTTCGGGTCGACGAGCTTGTCGCCGAGCACGTAGTAGCCGGCGGCGTCGTCGGATTTCTGGACCGGGGCCTCGTTGGTCGGGGTGAGGCCGGGCAGGTAGTGGGTTCCAGCAGCCATGTGTCAGATGTCCTTACGAGATGACGCCGAAGACGGTGAACAGGGGGACCAGCGAGAAGCCGCCGGCGACCACGATCGCGACGACCCAGCCGGCGACGCGGGCCCTGGCACGCGACTCAGCGGTGTTGGTGAACCCGAGCGTCTGGATGGCGCTGAAGGTGCCGTGGTGCAGGTGGAACGCGAGCGCGAGCATCGCGAGCAGGTAGATGATCACCATCCACCACTGCTCCGGCTGGAAGGCGTTGATCAGCAGCTGGTAGGGGTTTTCGGTGACCTCAGGAGTCTGTCCGCCCGCACCCACGTTGATCTTCACGATGGTGAACTGGAGCAGGTGCCAGACGACGAAGAGGAACAGCGCCACGCCGCCCCAGCGCATGGTGCGCGAGGAGAGCGACGAAGCCTTGTTCTTCTTCACCGCGTACTTCACCGGGCGCTGCGAGTGGGCGCGCTTCGTGAGCGCCACCGCCGCGCCGACGTGCGCCACCAGCGAGACCAGCAGCACCACGCGAATGATCCAGAGGAGGCCGCCGTACGGCAGCATCGGCTCCCCGAACGTACGCAGGTGCTCGGCATACTCGTTGAAGGCCAGCTCGCCGCTGAACGCTTTGAGGTTGCCGTACATGTGCAGAAGCACAAACAGGATGAAGACGATGCCGCTGGCCGCCATAAGGAGCTTCAGGGCGATCGTCGAGCGCGTCGACCGCGCGCCTTTGATCAGAGTCGTGGTTGCCACGGCACGCACGCTACTACCCCTGATACCCGAACTTGCAGGCAGGGAGTATGTGACATTGTCGTCTCTGCGAGGACGGGCGGGGTTACTGGCGAGTATCGTAGGTGTGGGTTAGGCAAGCCTAACAGCAGGTCCCGCACCCTCGGGTGTGGCGGCGTGAGATTGTGAGGACCGGGCCTCGTTCATTGTGACCAGACGGGTCAAGAGCTCGTCGACGGCGTCGGTCCAGGGGCGGGTCGCGGCGAGCTCGCGACCGCGGTCGCCGAGCAGGCGGCGCCGGGGGTCGGAGACGACCGATGCGACCGCGTCGGCGAGCTCGCGGCTGCGGGCGGGGTCGTAGAGGACGCCGGTCTCCATGTGCTGGACGATCTCGGCGGCCGCGCCGGCACGCGGGGCGACCACCGGCACCGCGCTGGCCGCGGCCTCACGCAGGATGTGGCCGCATCCCTCCTCCTCGCCGGGGTGGACGAGCACGTCGAGCGAGGCCAGTGCGATGGCCAGGTCGCCGGTGCCGAGCGGCCCCGTCAGCTTGGCCTGCGGGACGCGCTGCTTGAGCCAGCTGCGCTGGGGTCCGTCGCCGATGATGACGAGGCGGATCCCGGGCACGGCGGTGAGCTCCGCGAGGCGGCGTACGCCATGGCTCTTGGCGAGGTTGCCCGCGTAACCGACCACGACCAGCGGGGTGGGTCGGGACTTCGCCTTGGACCAGCGGCCGTGGAGCCAGTTGTCGCGCAAGCTGGGGGAGAAGGCGGCCGTGTCGACCCCGGGCTCCCACACCTCGGCGGCGACGTCGATCGCGGCGAGCACGCGACGCAGCCACTCGCTTGTGACAAAGATCTCATCCGCGTACGCCGCGATCGAGGCGTTCCACGTGAGGGCCGCCTTGGGGGTGATCGGGGACTGCTGGACGACCAGCGTGGTCGCGTCGGCGGCGGTCGGGGAGGCCAGCGCCTTGCGGCCCAGGCGCCCCGGGTCGAAGCTGATCACGACGTCCGGCTGGAAGGACTCCAGGGCGCTGCGTACCTGGCGGCCGGTCTTGGCGATCGGCGAGACCCGGACGACCCGGCTGTTGCGGTAGACGGAGAGTCCGGGCCCGGGCGCGATGAAGCGCACCTCGTGACCCGACTCGATCATGCGGTCGGCGATGGCCTTCACCGTGGTTGTGACACCATCGATGGTAGGAAAGAAGCTCTCGGTGACCAGCGCCATCTTCATAGGACCAGCGTCCTGCCCGGGGGTGGCGAGAGCGCGACATGTGCGTTGATCTGGGATGAACCATCGGCACGACCAGTAGACGACCAGCGTGATGAGGACAATCTGTGGCGGTACCCAGTCGGGTCTGGACGCTTTCGGCAGCGATCGCGGTGGCTGGAGTCGTCGGGATGTCGGGTTGTGGGCATGCGCCGACCCAGCAGCCGTCCGGCAAGCGTGACTCGGCCCCGGCGGCGACGTCGACGCCGGCCTTCGAGATGCCGGTCGACAAGCCCAACCTGCTGATGGTCACCGTCGACGACCTCGCGACCGTCGACATGGACTACCTGCCGAGCGTGAAGAAGCTCGTCGGCGAGAGCGGGGTGACCTTCACCGACGCGGTCGCGCCGACTCCGATCTGCGTCCCGGCGCGGGCGTCGCTGCTCTCGGGGCAGTACGCCCACAACCACGGTGCGCACACCATCCACGGTCCCGAGGGTGGCTACCCGTCCTTCGACGACTCCGCGACGGTGGCCACCTCGCTGCAGGAGGCGGGCTACACCACGCTGTTCACCGGGAAGTACCTCAACGAGTACGGCCAGGAGGGCAGCGAGCGCGACATCCCTCCCGGCTGGGACGAGTGGCGCGCGACCATCGACCCGTCGACGTACAACTATCTGGGCGCGAAGTTCAACGTCAACGGGCGTGTGGTGAAGCCGAAGGGCTACTCGACGACCGTCATCACCCAGCAGGCGCAGGCGGCGCTGAAGGACGCACGGAAGAAGCCCGGAGCCGAGAAGAAGCCCTGGTTCCAGTGGGTCAACTACGTGGCGCCGCACATCGGCGGGCCGACGGAGAAGGGCGATCCCAAGCAGCGCTTCCCGGGCACCAAGGGCGCGATCGGCGTACCCGTGCCGGACGCGCAGGACCGGGACACGTACGCGGACAAGCCGATCCCGCCGCAACCCAACCTGTTCCCGGACAGGCGCAAGGAGTTCCCCAAGGGGTCGCCCTCGCGGAAGAACCCCTCGCAGATCGAGAAGGACGCCTACCGGCTCTCCTACCAGCGGCGGATCGAGTCGGCGCGCAGCCTGGACCGCAACATCGCCTCCCTGCTCGGCGGGCTGAAGAAGAGCGGCGAGCTGGCACGCACCCTGGTCGTCTTCACCTCCGACAACGGCTTCTCCAACGGCTACCACAACTTCAACGGCAAGCTCTGGTACTACGAGGAGTCGCTGCGCATCCCCGTGCTGATGAGCGGGCCTGGCGTACCGAAGGGCCGCGAGGTCGCGACCACGCTCACCAACCCGGACATCGCCACGACGCTCCTCTCGGCAGCCGGCGCCGAGAACCCGCACGAGCCCGACGGCATCGACATCCTGCCGTGGCTGCGCGCGCCCGAGCAGACCCGGGTCGTCCCGATCGAGGCGTGGCCGACCGCCGACGGCACCTCGCGGCTCTGGTCCGGCGTACGCGTGGGGCGGTGGACCTACGTCGAGCTGACCACCGGCGGCGTCGAGCTCTACGACCGCACCGCCGACCCCTACGAGATGAACAACCTCGCCGAGGACCCGGCCCATGCCGAGACGGTCTCGCAGCTGGCCGAGCTGACCGAGAAGTACCGCGACTGCGCCGGCGACAGCTGCCCTCGGGAGATGTACGCGGCCGACCGGCCGCTCGACCTCGCCGGCCTCTAAGCACGCCTGGCTGGAGCCCGATGTGGCAACCGCCCCGGATTGCCGCATCGCGTCACGGATATTTCATCTGTCTGCCGTGGTTTCGGGCTGCAGACGGACAATCACGCGCCACCTCGTTCGGATGGACTTGTCCAGACAAGTTCCCGGTGCCCGAGCACCGTGACCGAGACGAGGAGACCGATGATTCCCATCAGACGATCGGGGGGTGCGCGGCTTGCCGCAGGCGCCCTCGTGACTGTCGCGATCGCGGGTGGCGGCACCGTCGTCGCCCAGGAGCGCGCCGAGGCCGACGGCCCGGCCTTCGTGCTGGTCGACGAGCAGGTGCGGCTGCAGGACGCCCCCAGGCCCAAGGCCGCGGTCGGTGAGACCTTCCGCATCCCGGAGCCCGTTCCCACCGAGGAGAGCAGCTCCTTCCGGACCGGTGACTACGTCGTGTCGGTGACCTCGCCCGACGGCGTCACCGCGGAGATCTCCCCGACCGGCTCCGCGAGCGAGCCGGTCTACGAGTTCACCCCGCAGACCCCTGGTGACTACCGGATCAGCTACTCGGCCGTCGGCGAGAACGGCACCGTCGACTTCGAGGACTTCGACGTCGTCGCCGGGAACGACGCCGAGGTCGAGAAGGCCCGCGCCGAGGCCGCGCGGCGCACTGCCAACGACAACCAGCCGCAGGTGACCTTCGGGTCGATCGGCGACATCCACAACGAGTGGCGCGACCTGGACAAGGCCTTCGACCTCTACCATGCGCAGGACCTCGACGCGACGCTGTTCGTCGGCGACCTGACCAACGACGCCACCGCTGGCGAGTACGCCGGCCTGAAGGAGGTGCTCGACCGCCGTCTCGACGAGAACGGTGACGGCAAGGACGACATCTCCCTCGTCGCCGCGCTGGGCAACCACGACATCGGTTCGGGCATGACCGGCTACGACCTCTTCACCCAGTCGACCGGCGGCCAGCGCCCCAACGCCGACTACGTGATCAACGGCTACCACTTCATCACGGTCTCGCCCGGCTCCGGACAGCTCGACGAGGAGACCGGCCGGCCGACCCAGCGCAGCACCGGCAACTACGCCTACGCGCGCGACTGGCTCCACACTCGCATGGCCGCCGCGACCGCCGAGCACCCCGACCGTCCGGTGTTCGTGCTCGTGCACCACCCCCTCAAGTGCACGCACTACGTCTCGAACGAGTGGTACGGCGCCGGCCTCTCCGAAGGCTGCGGCGACACCTTCACGTCGGTCTTCGACAACTTCCCCCAGGCCGTCGTCTGGGGTGGGCACATCCACACGCCCAACAACATCTCCACCTCGATCTGGCAGGACGGCGGCTTCACGACCGTGAACGCCCCGCCGCTGGCGTACTTCGAGATGGAGAGCGGCGTCGACAACGACACCACGCCGAACGACGCGGGCGACAATGCGCAGACCGCGGTCGTCGAGGTCGCCGGAAGTGTCGTCAAGGTCAAGAACTACGACCTGCAGGCCGGCCAGTGGATCGACCAGACCTGGACGTGGGACGTCGAGGAAGCGATCAAGAACCCGCAGCGCAACTTCCCCTACACCGACCGGCGTGCGGCCAGGACCGCTGGTCCGAAGTGGCCCGCTGGTTCGGCGGTGACCGTGTCCGACATCAAGGAGGACACCGTGCAGGTGTCCTTCCCGCAGGCGAAGCCGGCTGCCAACGACGTCCAGGACATCGTGCACCTGTACCGCTACCAGGTCGTCGAGAAGGCGACCGGTGCGACCGTCGCCGACTTCAAGCAGTGGTCGGGCTTCTACATCCTGCCGCTGCCGGCCACTCGCGGTCACGCCATCCGCAACCTCGAGGGCGACACCGAGTACGAGGTGCGGGTCACGCCGTACAACACCTGGGGCAAGGCGGGCGGGTCGATCTCGACCAGCTTCAAGACCGCTCCGCCGCCGCCTCCGGTCGACCCGGCCGACTACCTCGTCTACCAGGACTTCGAGTCGGTGGCGCCTCACCTCCAGACCGGGGTCGAGCACAACATGCCGGCGAACGCCAACGTCCTCGGCTGGACCAAGACGACGCCCGCGGGCTGGACGATCACCAACTCGCCGGACATGCCCACCGGCACCAAGGAGATGAACGGCTGGTCGCTGATGACCAAGGCGTTCTGGCAGAACGGTGACGACCAGGACCGCAGCGGCTTCACGCTGGGTCGCAACGTCGTCGCTGTCGCCGACCCCGACGAGTGGGACGACGTCAACGACCCGGAGAGCCGTGGTCGCTTCGACTCGACGCTCAGCACACCGAGCGCGCCGATCCCGGCCGGGACCTCCCGTGTCTACCTCGCCTGGGACAACCACTACCGCGAGGAGGAGCCGCAGGAGGCAGAGGTCACCGTCGAGTTCGACACCGGCCAGAAGGTGCAGCTGGTCCACTGGACACCGGCCAACACCCCCGACCTCAGCCAGGGCAACAAGACCGTCAACCTGCCGGTCGACGTGCCGGCGGGCGCGACCTCGATGAAGGTCAACTTCCGGCTCTTCAACGCCATGAACGACTGGTACTGGGCCATCGACCACGTTCGACTCGACACCGAGCCGATCGCCTGACCCGCGGGAG
>NZ_JBHVKN010000164.1:0-11583 GCF_042798075.1 Nocardioides sp. NPDC057772 | reverse complement strand
CCGGCCGACGGCGCTGCCGACCGTCGTCGTCGACGACGCCCGGGCCGCGTTGCAGCGTCTGGCCGCCCATGTCGTCGCGCTGCTGCGCGACGAGCTGACCGTGGTCGCCGTCACCGGCTCCCAGGGCAAGACCAGCACCAAGGACATGATCGAGGCGGTGCTCGCGACCGCGGCGCCGACGGTCGCGACATCCGGCTCGTTCAACAACGAGCTCGGCGTACCTCTCACCATGCTGCGCGCCGACGCGACCACGAGGTTCCTGGTCCTGGAGATGGGCGCCCGCCACATCGGTGACATCGCCGAGCTGACCGGACTGGTCGCTCCCGACGTCGCCGTGGTCACCAACGTCGGCCGGGCTCACCTGGGCGAGTTCGGGTCGCGCGAGGCGATCGCGGTGGCCAAGAGCGAGCTGGTGCGGGGGATGGCGGAGGGCGGTACGGCCGTGCTCCACGCCGACGACCCGCGCGTGCTCGCGATGGGCGATCTCACCGACGGTCCGGTGCTGGCCTTCGGCGCCGGAGAACGGGCAGGGGTCCGCGTACGCGAGCTCTCGCTCGACCGGCTCGGTCGGCCCACCTTCACGCTCGGGCATCAGGGCGAGACCACCGTGGTCAGGCTCCCGTTCGTCGGCGCCCACTGGACGCTCAACGCCGCGGCGGCGGTCGCGGCCGGGCTGGTCGCCGGTGTCCCGCTCGACCAGGCCGCGACCGCCCTGAACACCGCCTCGATCTCGAAGTGGCGCATGGAGCTGCGCGCCCTGCCCGGCGGCGCGACCCTGATCGACGACTCCTACAACGCCAACCCCGAGTCCACCCGCGCCGGCCTGGACGCCCTGGCCTCCATCGACGCCAGACGTCGCATCGCCGTGCTCGGCGAGATGCTCGAGCTCGGCGAGGAGAGCCGGTCGGCCCACCACGAGATAGGGACGTACGCCGCCACCCGCGCCGACCTCGTCATCACCGTCGGCGAAACCGCCGCCGTCATCGCGGGCGGCACGGAGCGTGCCGGCGGCAAGGCACTCGCCCTGTCCGACAACGCCGCCGCGATCGAGTGGCTCCAAGGCCACCTCGCTCCCGGCGACGTCGTGCTGGTCAAGGCCTCACGCGGAGCCCGCCTCGACCAGGTTGCCGCGTCACTGATCTGACCGCTTCGCTGGCGGCAACCGACCCATCAAAGTAAAGATCTGTTCGCGGCCGTTTAGATTGCAGCCAGCGCGGTAGGAGTAGCAGAGCACCCACAATCTCGGGAGGACCGTTCGTTGCAAACCCCAGGCCAGACACACCAGGTGATCCCGCCGGTCATGTATCTGCCCGCATCCCCCGGCGGCGGAGCCAACGGCGAACCCGCCGAGATCGAGATGCGACGCCTGCTCGACGGGCGCGTCGCGCTCCTCGCGTACACCGCGCTGGATCGTCTGGCTGACTGCTGTGGATCTGAGCAGCCCTGGGTCCTCTACAAGACCGACCAGCTCGACGAGCTCAACAGGGTCAGCCCGTATGACGTCATCGTCATCGACCAGCCTCTGCCCGACGAGCTCCGGCGGGATGCCGCGTGAGCAAGGTACGGATCGACCCAGGTGACGGCGAGCAGATCGCGACCCTCCACAAGGAGGCGGCCTCGGGCATCGAGAAGACTGCATCCAACTTGCCTGGATCGGTCGATGCAGGAATCGCGTCGGCTCTGATCAGTGACATCCTGGCGCAGCTGACCGAGCACGCCGATCAGCTGTCGATCGCGAACGAGTCGGTGGGGAACATGGTCAGCAGCGTCGTCAAGGACCTGGACCAGACCGACGAAGAGGCCGCTGGCCCGCTCCGGCGCCTCGAGTCCAGCCTCAACGCCGGCGGCGAACACCCGAGGAACCGATAGCGATGGCGGGCATCGACACTCACATTCCCGGCAAGCCCGCCCAGGTCCGGTCCGCCGCTGACTTTCTGGGGAAGACTCTCAGGTCCGCAGTCGCGGATGCCGGGGAGGGCAGCAACCGGGCGCGTTCCAAAGCGCGCGACGGCTGGGAGGGCCAGTCAGGCGAGGCGTACGCCGGGCTGAGCCGTGAACTCGTCAAGGCAGCCGACCACCAAGAAGGGCACCTGAAGGAAGCGGGCCAGAAGTTCGACGCGTACGCCTACAAGCTCGAGGCCATTCAGAACCGGATGGCGGATCGGCGTACGCGTGCAACCGGTGGAGGCCTGATCCTGGCAGGCGAGGTCATCACCGAGCCGGCACCCGCACAGTCCCCCGGTGATCTGCCCGCTGGTTCGACTCCCGAGGAGTCTGCTGCCTGGGACCAGAAGAACGCCAAGTTCGAGGCGCAGAACAAGAGGATCGAGCTCTACAACGAGATCGCCAAGGAGGTCGAGGAAGACAACAAGGACCTTCAGGACTGGGTCGACTCGAACCTCAAGAAGTTCTGGAGCACGGTCGACGGCCCATCGCCGTTGGATGTGGTGATCGCCGCCATCAAGAAGCTTCCGCCGGCAATGACCGGGATGTACTTCGACACCAACGAGCGCCGGCTGACGAAGTACGCCAACCACACCCGCGCCGAGGCTGCCCGCTTGCGCAGAGAAGCTGACGAGGCCGTCAGGAATCGACGCTCGGGACACCCCGGTCGGCGAGCCGCAGGCGACGCCACCGACGTACGAGGCAACCGCGCTGCGGCGCGAGGCTTGGATGCTCTAGGCGAGGGTGCCGAGCGCTTTGCTCGTCGACTTCCCGTCATCGGAACCGTTGCCTCTATCGGGTTTGCCGCCGGCGAGATCGCAAATGGGGAGTCCCCGTCGAAGGTAGTCGTCGGCGAAGCTGCCGGTGTAGCTGGCGGTGCTCTTGGAGCCGCCGCAGTCGTCGGTGGTGCCGCGCTGATCGGCGTCGGCGCACCAGTCATCGCTGTCGCGGCTGGAGCGGCTGCGGTGGGTGTCGTTGTTGGTCTTGGGGCCGAATACGCTTACGAGAACTGGGTGTCAGATGAGACCCGCGAGAAGATCGATGATGGTCTGGAGGCTGTGGGCGATGCCATCACATTCTGGGATTGACGCAGCGCGAGGTAACCCGAACGGACGGTTCGTCGCGCCGCCTGTCCTGTCGAAGTCGGTGATTCGCGTTTACGCACTCATCGCGCTGGCGAGCGCTGGCCTCGGACTCGGCCTCTGGGTCCTCTGGATCTCGGGTTCGACCCCCGCTCGGATCGCCACCGCGCTGATGGCCGCTGTCGTCCTGTTTCCGACCGCTGCCCTGGTGCTGAGCATGGCACGCCGCCGCTCGGACGTCCTCGTGATCGACGAGAGCCCGGGTGAGGTCGTGTTGCGAGGGTCACGATTTTTCGCGCTCGCGCTGCTGATAGCGCTGGTCGGCATCATCTTCTATCCGGTCGCGCTTGGTGTGGCGGTCTTCCGCGATGGGGTCGACGAAGGCTCGACGACCATGTTCGGCGTCTCGTTCCTCGTCGCGTTGGCGTGCCTGCCGGTGCTCGTGATGGTGATGTTGGGCAAGTACAGGCTCAATCGCCTGGTCCTGAAACATGACCTGGTGACGTACCACGGCTATCGCCGCGCCTGGTCGGCACGGTGGGACGCACTGAACAAGGTCGAGATCACGTCTGAACCGAAGGTCCTGTTGCTCATTTCGGGACCAGACACCGAGATCCAGGTGCCGCTGGGCCTTATGGCCAGCGGTCCGGTTCCGCTCGCGGAGTACGTCGACGATCTGCTCCGTCACCCCGAGCGACGGCCCACCAAGTCTCCTACAACCTAGGGGCTGTCATACGCGAGACACCGACCTCAGGAGGTTCGCTCGAAGGTCGCCATCACTTGGTTGATCAGCTCGTCCGTCTGCTGGCGGTCGACCATTCCGCGGTGGAAGGTCCATAGGACGGTGATGAGCTTCCCGTCCTTCACTGTCCCGTAGTCATCCAGCCACTCGGCGGAGCTCTCACCACGAACGTGGTAGAACCGCACGCCGCCGAGTGTCACGTCCGGAAGCCGTTGGACCTTCATGCCCGCACTCTTGTGGAAGTCGGCTGCCGTATTGCCGGCGTCGTCGATGGCGCTGTCGGAGTCGATGGTGAGTCTGGACGAGAAGATTCCACCGCCGACAGAGACTCCGCCTTCTCGTTGAGACGGCCCAGAGCGCCGCAAGTGCCTATAACGATGCGGCCGCTCAGATGACCAAGAAGGCAGAAACCATCGAGGAGGCATGCAAGGCAATGTCGGTGGTCGCGCAGCGCTACGACCAGGCCAAGCAGAAGTACGACTTCCACGAGGCCAACCTGCCGACGTCCCACGGGCCGGCGCCGAGCGCGTCCGACCCCAAGTACTCGACCGAGGGTGTCACCGGGGCAGAGAAGGCGAGTCGCGAGAGTGCGTTGAGCGAGGCGAAGGCGCAGCATGCGGCGGAGGAGCGGGCGATCGCAGAGGCCGAGCGGGAGGCCGCCTTCCAGTGCCAGCAGGTCGATGACGGCAATCGGGAAGCCGAGCCCAAGGTTCGGGCGATCACCGAAGTGTCCTCCACGTCCTCCGGGACGAACGGAAGCAGTGCCGGCGGTTCGTCCGGCGGCTACTCCAGGCCGGGCTCACGCAGCGTGGTGAACGCTGCGCAGGCGAAGTACGACTCGGTGAGCCCCGGCACGCTCTACGCCGATGGCAACGGCTATGACATCCGGGCCGAGCAGCAGGAGATCATCAAGCAGGCCCATGCCGAGAACATCCCGGAGTGGGACAACGACGCGGGCATGTGGGTCAACTCGGATGGCTCTCCGTCGCCGGCGACGAGCTACGCCAGTATCGAGACGGCTGAGGGTCTGGCGCCGCTCGCCGGCGGTATCGGCGGAGCGACAGCACTCGGGATCGGGCTCGGCAATGCCGGGCTCGGCGTCGCTGCCGCCGCGGCGCTGAAGGCGAAGTTCGGTGCGGGCTCGGCAGCTGCCGCCGGCAAGGCCAGCGCTGCCGGAAGCCCGGCGAAGGCGACCGCGGGACGTACGGCCGCCGCTGCGTCGAGGGTCGGAGCTGGAGCCGCGGGCCAGGGTGCACGATCGGCGGGCGCCGGCATGCGGGGTGCCGGGGGCCGTGGTGCCGCTGGTGCGGGCAGCCGTGGCCAGATGCGCAGCGCGGGCGCGGGCGGGCGTGCGGGCGTTGGTGCCGGTGGCCGCGGCCGGGGCAAGGACAAGCAGAAGGGCGACCTGGACGTCGATCTGATGGCCGACTACTCCTCGGACTACAGCGACGAGGAGTACGAACGACTTCTTGCGCAGAAGCGTTTCGACGACGAGCAGAAGCGACAGATCCGCAGCCAGTCGGACGCCTAACGCATCATCCAGGCGCGGCAACACGGCCTGGTGCGGTCACCCCGACCGCACCAGGCGGTTGCTGTTGCTGGCCACCATGTTCGGCGCAGGTGTGACGCGACGACGTCGCCACCACGGCCACGACAGGATCGCGGCGGCGGTGGCGCCGCCGGCGTTGAGGATGACGTCGTCGACCGAGGAGACCCGGCCGAGGGGCAGCAGGTGCTGCAGGACCTCGATCGACACCGAGGCCGCGCCGGCGAGCAGCAGGACCCGCCACACCGAGCGGAGGGCCGGGAAGCGGATGGGCCCGAAGAAGCCCAGCGCGGCGAAGATCAGCAGGTTGCCGATCAGCCCGACGGGTCCCATGGTCGACATGTCCTCGAAGGGCACCAGGCTCACGTTGCCCGACAGGATGCCGTTGTTGCCGGGCAAGAGCGTCAGCGCCACACCCGGCACGGTGCCGTAGACGATGGCGACCTCCGCCACCGAGTGGCGCCAGGCCCGCCGCCAGGCGACGCCGAAGACCCGGCGCAACACGGCCAGCACAGGCACCACGAGCACGGCCACCGGAAGCGCCAGCACCGTCAGCACGACGACGCCCGTCTCCGTCAGCGCGCCCGATTCGTTCACGATCATCCGAGGTCCTCCCTGATCTTCCTGATCGACTCGTCCGTCACCGGCTCCGCCGCCTCATGTAGAGGTCGAAGGCGCGGTAGAGGATCGGCCGGAGCGGCAGGTCCCACTCGCCGACGTACCTCACCGCCTGCCCGCCGGTGCCGACCTTGAACTGGATCAGCCCGACGTGCGGGTCGTCGGCGGACAGGGTCGGGGTGATGCCCCGCAGGTCGTAGACGTCGCAGCCGGCGGCCAGCGAGTCGCGGATCATCGCCCACTGACACGCGTTGGAGCCGCGTACGTCCCGCTTCTGGCTCGACGAGGCGCCGTAGACGTACCAGGCGTGGCCGCCGACGCGGACATAGATCGTCGCGGCCACCAGGTCGCCGTCGTGACGGGCGAGATAGAGCGCGATCCGCTGTTCTCCATCTTCGGGGGAGTCCTCGGCGGACAGCGCGGCGAACATCTTCTCGAAGTAGGACAGGGGCCGCGGCGTGAAGCGGTCGCGCTCGGCGGTGTGCACGTACAGGTCGTGGAACGCCTTCAGGTCCTCGCCGCCGGCGGAGGTGGTGACCTCGACGCCGGCCTTGGCGGCCTTCTTGATGTTGCGCCGCCACAGCTGGTTCATGCCCCGTAGCACCTCGTCCTCGGAACGGGCGGTCCCGTCCGGGTGCCGCAGCCGGATCTCGTACGTGAACTGCGGCTGCCCCGCCCCGAACCCGTCCTCGGGGTTCTGCGGGATCCAGCCGGAGTCGCGGAGATACCGGGTCACCTCGGCGCCCACCGGGTCGGACCGCCCGGGGAGGTCGGTGAGCCGCACGACCTCGGGGTCGGCGATGCCCTCCTTCACCTGTGAAGCGCTCCAGGTGTCGGTCGGCACCGGGGGAGCGACCCGGATCGCGAACGCGCCCTGGGACCGCAGGTAGGAGACCATCGGCGGAAACCAGACGGTGAGCCCGCCGGCCCAGTCGATGTCCGGCCCCCACGGCAGGTAGGCGAGCGTGTGGCCCAGCCGCGGCACGGGGCGGTGCAGCACCAGGCCGCTCCCGACGAGGCGAGAACCGGCGAACCAGCCCAGCGACTCGCTGCGCCACTCCGTCTTCACGTCGGCCCAGGCCGGGGTCTGCAGGAAGCTGACCGACCGCCGTGACCGGATGTGGTCGAGGTGCTCGGCGGGGCTGATCGGTCTGACGGTGAAGGTCACCGTGCCAGTCAACCCGTCGCGATGTCGTCAGGGCGTATGGCATTTCGGATACGTCGGCGATATGTCAGCGACCTAGGATGCAGAGCATGCGGGTGCTGGTGGTCGAGGACGAGCCGTTGATGGCGGGAGCGATCCGGGACGGGCTGCGGCTGGAGGCGATCGCGGCCGACATCGCCGGTGACGGTGACACCGCCCTGGAGCTGTTGAGCGTCAACGCCTACGACATCGCGGTGCTCGACCGTGACATCCCCGGTCCCTCCGGGGACGAGGTCGCCAAGCGCATCGTCGCCTCCGGCACCGGGATGCCGATCCTGATGCTCACCGCGGCCGACCGGCTCGACGACAAGGCATCCGGGTTCGAGCTCGGCGCCGACGACTACCTGACCAAGCCGTTCGAGCTGCGCGAGCTGGTGCTGCGGTTGCGGGCCCTCGACCGGCGGCGCGCCCACAACCGGCCGCCCGTGCGCGAGATCGCCGGACTGCGGGTCGACCCGTTCCGGCGCGAGGTCTACCGCGACGGCCGCTACGTCGCGCTGACCCGCAAGCAGTTCGCGGTGCTCGAGATCCTCGCCTCCGCCGAGGGCGGCGTGGTCAGCGCCGAGGAGCTGCTGGAGCGGGCCTGGGACGAGAACGCCGACCCGTTCACCAACGCCGTACGCATCACCGTCTCCGCCCTTCGCAAGCGGCTCGGCGAGCCAGCGATCATCGCGACGGTGCCCGGCGTCGGATATCGCATCGATGTCGGCTCCTAGACGCCCGGGCATGAGCGTCCGGCTCAAGCTCACGCTGAGCTACGCCGGCGTCATCGTGCTCACCGGCGTGCTGATGCTCTCGGTGGTGTGGGTCTTCCTGCTCCGCTACGTCCCCGACGGGGTGTGGCTGGAATGGCCCGACCAGCCGGGGCGGCCGAGCGCGCCCTTCGTCCCCAACCGCTCCGACCTCGAGCGGGCCTTCGCCCCGCGGGCGGCGACGATGATGGGGTTCCTGATCGTGTTCGGGCTGGTGGGAGGCTGGATCCTCGCCGGCCGGATGCTCGCGCCGCTGACGAAGATCACCGAGGCCACCCGCACGGCGGCGACGGGGTCGCTCTCGCACCGGATCGACCTGGAGGGTCCCGGCGACGAGTTCCGTGAGCTCGCCGACGGCTTCGACGACATGCTCGCCAAGCTCGAGTCACAGGTCGCGGAGCAGCAGCGGTTCGCGGCCAACGCGTCGCACGAGCTGCGTACGCCCCTCGCCATCACACAGACCCTGCTCGACGTCGCCAGCAAGGACCCGAACCGCGACGTCGACGAGCTCCTCGGGCGGTTGCGGCTGATCAACTCCCGGGCGATCGATCTCACCGAGGCGTTGCTCGTGCTCAGCCGTGCCGACCGGCGCTCGTTCGTCCGGGAGCAGGTCGACCTGTCGCTGGTCGCCGAGGAGGCGGTCGAGACGCTGCTGCCGCTCGCCGAGCAGCGCGGGGTGCGGATCGAGACCTCGGGTGACCAGGCCTCGGTCAGCGGCTCGCCCGCGCTGCTGCTGCAGGTCGCGACCAACCTGATCCACAACGCGATCGTGCACAACCTGCCCGAGGGCGGGACGGTCTCGGTCACGATCGCCACCGGCGAGAGGAGCGTCGTCCTCACCGTCGCCAACACCGGTGAGAAGCTCTCCCGGGACCTCGTGGCCACCCTCACCGAGCCGTTCCAGCGAGGCACCCAGCGCATCCACGGCGACCACGCCGGCGTCGGGCTGGGCCTGGCGATCGTCAAGAGCATCACCCGAGCCCACGACGGCAACCTGGCCGTCCTCGCCCGCCCCGGCGGCGGCCTACGCGTCTCGGTCGAGCTGCCGCGGGACCTCTGAGCTGCCCGTCGGTGCCTCTTCGTCGGGGCTTTCGGGATAGAGGACGAGCACCAGGAGTACGCCGACGGCGGCCCCGGCCACCTGGGCCACGACGAAGGCCGGGGCACTGCCCGGGGCGATCCCGGCGAAGGTGTCGGAGAAGATCCGGCCGAGGGTGACCGCCGGGTTGGCGAAGCTGGTGGAGCTGGTGAACCAGTAGGCGGCGCCGATGTAGGCGCCGACCGCCGGGGCGGCGAGGGCGGCGCGCCCGGTGCGGACCAGGGCGAAGATGAGCGCGACCAGGCCCGCGGTGGCCACGACCTCGGCCAGCAGGTGGGGGCCGGTGGCCCGGTCCTTGGCCGACAGGGTCGTCTCGACGTCGAACATCAGGTTGGCCAGGAAGGCCCCGGCGATCCCACCAGCGCTCTGGGCCGCTGCGTACGCCCCGGTCTCGCGGAGGGTCAACCCGGTGCCGGTCCGGCGGCCGAGGAACCAGTCGGCCAGCGAGACCACCGGGTTGAAGTGGGCGCCGGAGACCGGGCCGAAGAGGAGGATCAAGGTCGCCAGGCCGAAGACCGTCGCCATCGAGTTCTCCAGGAGCTGGAGACCGACGTCACCGGGGGAGAGCTGCTCGGCGGCGATGCCCGAGCCGACCACGACGGCGACCAGCAGCGCGGTGCCCGTGAACTCGGCGAGCAGCCGCCTGGCCAGGCTCCTCATGCGGCCCCACCCAGAAGGAGTGCCTTGGGATTCGACATGTGCCTATATTGACGGATGTCGATGGACCCCGGGTGCCCGGGGGCGTTCCTCAGCGGCTTCTGGCTCCGGTGCGCAGCAGGTCGAGCGTACGCGGCTCGATCAGTGTGGAGAGGGCGACCACGCTGGTCGAGCGGACGACCGCGTGGGACTGGTCGATGCGGACGAGCACCTCCTGGAGCTTCGCGTGCGACCCGGTGGCGACCTTGCAGAAGACGTCGAAGGAGCCGGTGGTGACGTACGCCTCCAGCACCTCGGGGATCTCGGCGAGGTCGCGGCGTACGTCCTCCAGTGCTCCCTGGGAGATCTCCAGCGTCACGAAGGCCTGCACCGCGTGGCCGGCCGCGGCCGGGTCGATGGTCGGGGCCCAGTCGCGGATCACCCCGGCCTCGGCCATCTTGCGCAGCCGGCTCTGCACGGTGGCGCGGGCGACGCCGGCGACCCGGGAGAGCTCGAGGTCGCCGACGCGAGGGTGGGCGTGCAGGGTCTCCAGCAGGGTGACGTCGAGGTCATCGAGGTTCATGGCTAGATGGTAGTCAGATTGCCTAGTGATCGGAGGTCGCGGCTGGCCTGATCAGACAGATTGACCAGTGTTCAGTGATCAACTTGTTTGGTGTGCCTCGGCCCACTTGACTTGCCCGCATGACGCTTGCAGACACCCTCACCAACCAAGAGAAGCTCGCCGGACTCGGGCTGGCCGAGCTGGAGCAGCTCGTCGGCCTGGTGGCCTACGACGACAGCTCTGACCCGTTCCCGGTCACCGGCTGGGACGCGGTCGTATGGGCCGTCGGCAACGCCACCCAGACCGCCCACTTCTTCCAGAGCGCCTTCGGTATGGAGCTGGTCGCCTACTCGGGCCCCGAGACCGGCAACCGAGACCACCACTCCTACGTGCTGCGCAGCGGGGGAGTGCGGTTCGTGATCAAGGGCGGAGTCGCACCCGACAGCGAGATCATCGCCCACCACGCCCGCCACGGCGACGGTGTCATCGACATCGCCCTCGAGGTGCCCGACGTCGACCGCTGCATCGAGCACGCCCGCTCGGCCGGTGCGACGGTGCTCGAGGAGCCGCACGACGTGACCGACGAGCACGGCACCGTACGCATCGCCGCCATCGCCACCTACGGCGAGACCCGCCACACGCTCGTCGACCGCAAGGCTTATGACGGCCCCTACCTGCCTGGCTATGTCGCTCGCACCTCGACGTTCAAGAAGCCCGAGGGCGCGCCCAAGCGCCTCTTCCAGGCGCTCGACCACGTCGTCGGCAACGTCGAGCTCGGCAAGATGGACGAGTGGGTCGACTTCTACGGCCGCGTCATGGGCTTCACCAACATGGCCGAGTTCATCGGCGATGACATCGCCACCGACTACTCCGCGCTGATGTCGAAGGTCGTCGCCAACGGCAACCACCGGGTGAAGTTCCCGCTCAACGAGCCGGCGATCGCCAAGAAGAAGTCGCAGATCGACGAATACCTGGAGTTCTACCAGGGCCCCGGCGCCCAGCACCTCGCGCTGGCCACCGGCGACATCCTGGCAACCGTCGACGCGCTGCGCGACGCCGGGATCGAGTTCCTCAACACCCCCGACTCCTACTACGAGGACCCCGAGCTGCGTGCCCGGATCGGTGAGGTGCGCGTGCCGATCGAGGAGCTGCAGAAGCGCGGCATCCTCGTCGACCGCGACGAGGACGGCTACCTGCTGCAGATCTTCACCAAGCCGATCGGCGACCGGCCCACCGTCTTCTTCGAGCTGATCGAGCGCCACGGCTCCCTCGGCTTCGGCAAGGGCAACTTCAAGGCCCTCTTCGAGGCCATCGAGCGCGAGCAGGAGCGCCGCGGCAACTTCTGATCCCACCTCCATTCTTTTCGTCAATTAATGACGGGCCGACTCGACTGGTGTC
>NZ_JBHVKN010000163.1:0-11587 GCF_042798075.1 Nocardioides sp. NPDC057772 | reverse complement strand
CGCTGTGCTGCGACGCCCGGATCGGCACGCCGGCAACGGAGTACTTCCAGCCGGAGAACGCTCGCGGCCTCACCATCTCCAACGCGACCAGCCTGCTGCTGCGGCGCCTGGTCGGCAACCACGCGATGCGCATGGTGCTCGGGTCGCCGCGGGTTCCGTCGGCGGAGACGCTGCGGATCGGTCTGCTCGACGAGGTGGTCGAGCCCGACCAGCTCCTCGAGCGCGCCGTCGACACCGTGCACGCGTGGACTCCGAAGGGGAACACCACGGCGCTGCATCTTGCCCTGCTGCGGCCCCTGGTCGCCGAGGTCGAGGCGGCCTTCGAGCGCGAGGACCACGCCGCCCACGAGGCCTGGGCGAGCGGACTGCTCACCGCCGGCGTCGCCGGCTTCTGGACCAACAAGGAGACGACCACATGATCGAGACCCAAGCGGCGGTTCTGACCGCCGTGAACGTGCCGCTCGAGCTCACCACCATCCGAGTGGACGACCCGGAGCCGTACGAGGTGCGCGTCGCGGTCACCAACGTCGGCCTGTGCCACAGCGACCTCCACTACATGACCGGCACGGTGCCCCCGGACCATCTTCCGGTCGTCGTCGGGCACGAGGTGGCCGGCGTCGTCGAGGCAGTCGGCTCGGCGGTCACCCAGCTGAAGCCCGGTGACCGCGTGACGGGGGCGCTGACCCCGTCCTGCGGCCTGTGCACCAACTGCTCGGCCGGCAGGTCGACCCAGTGCCAGCGCGTCCAGGAGATCCGGCAGCGTCCCCGGTCGGCCTACCAGACCACCGGCGGTGACCCCATCGACAGGCTCGGCGCCGTCGGCGCCTTCTCCCGACACATCCTCCTGCGCGAGAACGCGCTGGTGAAGCTGCCTGACGACGTGCCGTTGCACGTCGGCTGCCTGCTCTCCTGCTGCATCGTCACGGGCGTGGGTGCGGTGTTCCGCGGCGCGGAGGTGCGGCCGGGCAGCACCGTCGCGGTGATCGGCTGCGGTGGCGTGGGATCGGCCATCATCCAGGGGGCGCGGCTCGCCGGCGCCTCGGCCATCGTCGCGATCGATCTCGACGAGGACCGGCTCAAGGCCGCGCGCACGTACGGCGCCACCCACGTGATCAACGGCGGAGAGGGTGACACCGTCGAGGAGCTGCACCGGCTGCTGGGTGGCGGCGTCGACTACGCCTTCGAGGCGGTCGGCTCGGCGCGTACGGCACAGACGGCCCTGGCCCTGGTGCGGCCCACCGGCACCGCCTGCCTGGTCGGCATCGCGCCGGCGGGCTCGGAGATCAGTGTCCCCGCACACGACTTCTTCTTCCTCGAGAAGCGCCTCATCGGCTCCTACATGGGATCGGGCCAGGCGCGCGAGGACATCGCCCAGTTCGCCCGGCTCTACCAGCAAGGACGCCTGCTCCTCGACGAGATGGTGACCCGGGTCATCCCGTTCGCCGAGATCAACGAGGGCTTCGAGGCGATGAAGTCCGGGGACGTCACGCGCATCGTCGTCGACCTCCAGTCCTGACCCACGAATCCGTAGAGGAAGCCTGATGTCCAGCAACGAGATCACGATCGCCCAGCCGGTCGACTACATCGCCGACGAGTGGAGCGAGTGCGCCACGGTCGACGACGCGTGGAACCTCGACCCCAACACCCTCGAGCCGGTCCATCGGACCGTCACGACCCCGCCCGACGACGTCGAGCGTGCTCTGCGGCATGCGGAGGAGACGTACGACGCCGGTCGGTGGGACCACGAGGCCCGGCTCGAGCGGGCCGACATGCTCGATCGCGTCGCGGCGCTCCTCGAGAGCAGGACGGAGGACATCGCGCGCACCGACGCGATCACCAGCGGCACACCCATCAGTGCCACCCGCACGGTGGCGTCCTTCCTGCCCTTCCGCATCCGGGCCACGGCAGCCGACCTTCGCGAGATCCCGCGGGTCACCGCCCTGGAGGCCGGTGGCCGGGACGTACGCCTCTACAAGGTGCCGTGGGGCCCGGCAGCGATCCTCACCCCCTGGAACGGTCCGAGCTTCATCCCGGCCGCCAAGGTCGTCAGCGCGGTCGCGGCCGGATGTCCGGTGATCCTCAAACCCTCGGAGCACGCGCCGGGCAGTGCCCAGATCGTGGTCGAGTGCTTCGTTGAGGCGGGTCTCCCGTCCGGTGCGCTGCAGCTGGTCCACGGTGCCGGTGAGGTCGGCGCCCGACTGACCGCCGATCCGAGGATCAAGATCGTCTCGTTCACCGGCGGACCCGGGGCGGGGCGCGCCATCGCCCGTGCCGCGGCGGAGGACTTCAAGGTGCTGCAGCTCGAGCTCGGGGGCAACAACCCGGTGATCGTGCTCGACGACGCCGACCTCGACGTCACCGCCGACGGCATCCTCGACGGCATGACCAAGCTCAACGGGCAATGGTGCGAGGGGCCGGGCAAGATCCTCGCCCACCGCCCCCTGATCGCCCCGCTGCTCGAGGCGCTGACCGAGCGGATCTCCAAGCTCACCGTCGGTCACTCCCTGGACGAGGACACCCACGTCGGACCCATCTCGAACGGGGCGCACTTCCAGACGCTCCGGAGCCGCGTCGAGGGGCTGCGTGAGCTCGGGGCGACGATCCACCAGCCGGCGGCGCTCCCCGAGCTCGGCGGCTACTTCCTCTCGCCCACGATCGCTTCCGGTGCCGATCCGGACCGGGCGACGGCGGAGCTGTTCGGTCCGCTGGTCTCGCTGCACGCGGTGGACTCCACCGAGGAGGCGCTGCGGATCGCGAACGCCCATCCGTCGGGTCTGGACGCGTACGTCTTCGGCACCGACACCGACCGCGCCATCGAGGTCGGCTCGCGCATCGTGGCCGGTGAGGTGCGGGTCAACGGCGCCAAGGTCGCCGACCTCGGCGACGACTCGGCCCAGAGCTTCTGGGGCCCGGCCGGCATCGGTGGCCACGGGCCGGCCGAGTCCGTACGCGTCTTCTGCGGCGACCGTGTCGTCGGGGTGGACTCTCCGGATCTGCCGCTGTGAGAGCCGGCGCGGCGGCGCCGTTCAGGCCTTGGCCGGTGCCGCCGCGAGCCGGGCGGCGATCCAGGTGTCGAGCACGGCGCAGTTGACGTCCATCTGCGCCTGGGCGACGGATGCGTCGCCGTAGGTCAGCCAGTTGACGCCGAATCCGTCGGCGAGGGTGGCCAGGACGTACGTGATCTCGTCGATCGCCTCAGGTGCAACGGGATCGTCGGCAGACGCTTCCTGGAGTGCCTTGCGCACCGTGTCGAAGGCCTGGTCGTAGACGGCGATGCCACGGTCGCCGTGCTGGCGCCGGGCCCAGTTGACGAGCTCGAAGGTTGCGGCGGTGAAGCTCGGTGAATCGAGGTAGCACTCCATGACGCCGCGCAGGATCTCCCGGGCCGCCTCAGGCAGCGTCGTGTGCGGGTCGCTGCCCTCGATGACCTCGCGGTACTTGCCGGACACGAAGGTGTAGACGTCGGCGAAGAGGTCCTCCTTCGAGTCGTAGCAGTAGTGCAGCATCGCCACGTTGGCCTTGGCCTGCTCGGCGATCCGGCGCGTTGTCGCGCCGTCGATCCCGTGGGCCGCGATGACCTCGACGGCGGCCTCGATGAAGTCGCGACGTCGCTGGGCGACGGGGATCCGTGCCATCAGGTCCTCCGAGTGCATCCGGGCACCCACGTAGTTGGGCGCTTGATTAAGTCACGGCGACTATATCAGTGCTCGGTGCGGTCTTCTCGGCGTGAAACTTAGCCAAACATCTTAGTCATGCATCTTGATCAGATGACTAACACTGATCTAGCGTATGAGCCAGATCACACAGCCCCGATCGGAGACCACCTATGGCACAGATCAACCAGCAAGTGGGCGCGGCCCGCCGGGCGAAGACAGGGCCCCCGAGCAGGGGGCCGCTCATCGGCATCGGCGCGCTGATGGTCGTGCTGACCAATGCCGTCATCTTCATCCTTCCGCCGCTCCTGCCGGTGATCCAGGCGCAGTACGGGCTCGCCACGGTCGCCGAGACGACGTGGCTCTACACCGCCCTCACCCTCGGCGGGGGAGCCGGGTTCATCCTGCTGCCGCGTCTCGCCGATCTCCACGGCGACCGGAACGCCTCCGTCGCCGCGTCCGCCTTCCTCGCGGTCGGTGCGGCCGTCCCGGCGGTCGGCGACTCCTACCCGACGCTTCTCGCCGGGTGCGCCCTGATGGGCTTCGGCTGCGCGGCCCAGCTGCTGCCGCTGGGCTTTCTTCGGCGCAACCTCGGCGCGTCCGGCATCACGGTCGGTGTCGCCGTGCTGGTGATCGCCACGGGCGCCGGCATCGTCATCGGCATGATCGGCGGCGGCCTGATCGTCGAGAGCCTGTCCCTGCGCAGCTTCTTCCTCATCCTCACCGCCGCCTGCGCGGCGACCGCCCTCGCGACGTACGTCCTGGTCCCGCACGCCCCTCCGGCCGAGCGCACCGGTCGGATCGGTGTGGTCGGCACGGTGTGGATGATCGGCTGGATCGGCGCGATCCTGCTGACCCTCACCCAGGGCCTGGTCTGGGGCAACGCGGCTCTCCTCCCACTGGTGGTCGGCATCGTCGGGGGCGTCGCCTGGGCACGCTCCCAGCGCCGGTCGTCGACGGCCGTCTTCGACATGGCGCTGATGCGTACGCCGCTGGTCACCGTCTCGTGCCTGTGCATCGCGCTGTTCGCCGCGGTGAACTCGGCCTTCCTGCTCCTTCTCAGCACCTATGCACAGGTCATCCCCGAAGCGCTGCGCCCGGTCGACGCGTACGGTCTCGGGCTCTCAGCCCTCCAGACCGGCTGGCTGATGGTGCCCTTCGCGGTGACGTTCCTGGTCGGCGGTGCCGTGGTCGACCGTCCTGTCGCCAACGGTCGTGGCGTGCCCGTTTTCATCCTGGGCGCCCTGATCAGCGCGGCCGGCCTGGCCTGGCTGGCGATGATGCACGACCAGCAATGGCACTACCTGGTCGGCGCCGCGGTCATGGGCCTCGGCTGCAGCATCGGGTACGCCGCCGGCTTCACGCTGGTGCAGGCGGCCGCGCCCGAGGAGAAGGCCGGGATGGCCGCCGGTGTCGCCGGCACCTTCATGGCGGTCGGCTTCGCGTTCGGTACGGCGCTGGTCAGCGCCGACCTCAGTGCTTCCCTCGTCCCGGTGCCCGGCACGACGCTCGAGGTGGCCGCCGAGGGCCTCTACGGCGCCGGCTACTGGATCTCCGGAGTCCTTGCCCTGCTCGTCGTCGTGATCGTGCTGGTCCCGAGCGCCCGCTCGCGCCGGCGCGAGCAGCTCTGACGGCAACTACCACCTGAAGGAAAGAAGACAGACATGAGAGACGACATCTACGCCCTGGCATTCCTTGTCGGTGACGTGATCATGATCGCCGGTGGCTACTGGGCCGGCTGGAAGTTCATCAAGCAGTACCGCAACTATCTGCTCGGCATCGAGTGGTTCATCGTCGCCACCTCAGGCGTGAACTTTCTCGTCTGGGCCCTCCGGTTCCCCGAGGACAAGGAGGCCGGCGAGGCCAGCCTGCAGTACTCGTTCGCCTTCTTCCTCGACGCCTTCTCGCGCTCGGTCGGCATCACCCTGCTGCTCGTCGTCGGATTCTTGGCCGTGACCCACCGCTACAAGTCGAGCATCCTGGTCGACGTCGCCATCCTCGCGCTGGCCGTGGGCGCCGGCCTCTACCTCGGCCAGGAGAAGTTCCAGGACCACGTGGACGACGCCGGCCACCACATCCTCTACCCCGGTCCGGCGACGATCTACCTCGTCGTCAACCTGCTGACGCTGGTCTTCCTGCTCTACGTCACCAAGCGGCTGTGGGACATCGGTGCGACGAGGGTCGCGGTCGCCACCCTGCTGGTCAGCCTGGCGGGGACGGGGATCGCCCTGGGCTACGACTTCTTCCCGTTCCCGGCCTCCGTCGACCCGCTCCAGGACCGTGCGCTGTTCTACGCGCTGGCGCTCACGGTGTGGGGCCTGCAGCTGTTCATCTACCTCTTCGCCTACCGCGCGCTGCACGAGCACAACGAGCGGACCGACCCCCGGGAGCTGACCCATGCCCACGCCCACTGACGACGTCGAGTACGCCACCTTCACCGGGTGGGTCGACCGGCCCACCGACGTACGACCTGCTCTTGAGGGCGACCTGGAGTGCCGGATCGTCGTCATCGGCGGCGGCATCAACGGGATGTCCACCGCCCTGCGGCTGTCGGAGCGGGGCCAGGACGTGGTCCTGCTGGAGGCCGAGTTCTGCGGCCACGGCTCCAGCTCGCGCAACGCGGGCCAGCTCGCCGGCGCTCCGGGCGGTGACCTGCAGCTGCTCAACCTGCTCTCCGGCAGGAAGATGCCCGGCATGATGCGGCTGGCCGAGCGCGCCGCTCACCACGTCGAGGACTTCATCGCCAAGAACGACGTCGACTGCGACTACGAGGCCACCGGCAACGCGTTCGCGGCCACGTCCCGCGGCCAGATGGGCCGGGTGCGCAGGGTCGCGAAGATCGTCAGGCGGGCGGGCGGCCATGTCGAGGTCGGCACCGCCGAGGAGCTCGGGATCCCGCGGGGGTTCGTCGGCGGAATGCGCGAGGTCGTCGGCGGCATGATGAACCCCGGCAAGTTCACGCTCGGCATGCGACGAGTTCTCCTCGCATCGGCGGCGCGGGTCTTCGAGCAGACGAAGGTCACCGACGTGGCACGCACGGACGGCGGAGTCCTGGTCACCACGCCGCGGGGCAGGGTGCACGCCGACAAGGTCGTGCTGGCCACGAACGCCTTCGCAGGGGAGTGGGACATCACCCCGAAGCACCTCTCGGTGCCGATCTACGTCATCGAGGTGGAGACCGAGCCGATCGACCCGGCACGCATCGCCGCCCTCGGCTGGACAAGTCGCATGGGACTCGTCACCCAGCACGCGATCATGGAGAACTACCGCCTCACAGCGCGCAACACCATCGTGTTCGGCGTACGCCGGCTGGAGCGCGGCACCAGCTACCCGCTGCCGACGGAGAAAGCGCCGGATCCCGGGCTCGTCGAGGAGCTCGCGGGGGCCTTCGCTACCCGGTTCCCCTCCTTGGCCGACGTCAAGATCCGGCGGGCCTGGGGCGGCTGGATCGCGATCACGTCGTCCTGGCTCCCGCTCGCCGGGCAGATCGGCGACGACGTCTACTACTCGATCGCCTGCAACGGGCACGGGCTCGCCCAGGCGCCGTACGTCGGCACGCTCATCGCCGACGCGATCGTCGATGGCCGGCGGCACGAGGATCTGGAGACGCTGTGGCAGGAGAAGCCGACGTTCCCGCCTCCGATGATGATGGGCCGTCTCGGGCTGCGCATGATCTGGGCCGTAGACCGCTTCAACGACCGGATCAACGGCAGCCGTCGCAACGCGCGAAGAGCTGTAGGCGACACCCACCGACGATGACCCGGTGACGACCGGGGCGGTCGCGGGGCAGACTGACCCCATGACGTCCGTGCCCGACGGTGACCGTCCTGAGCTGCGGGTGCGCCTCTCCGCGGAGGCCGCCAGCGTGCCCGGCGCGCGCAGGTTCGTCACCGACGGGCTCCGGGAGTGGGGTCGCGCGCACCTCGTCGACGATGCGGCTTTGTGCGTCACCGAGATGGCGGCGAACTCGGCCCTGCACAGCGGCAGTCCCTACATGCAGGTCCGGATGAGCGACCTGGAGCCGGGGGTGCGGCTCAGCGTCGAGGACGACGGGGCCCTGGTCCCGCTCCCGGCCGTCGCCCCGCCTCCTCTCGAGAGTCAGGGCATGACCGGGCGTGGGTTGGCGATCGTGTCGGTGCTGGCGGAGTCCTGGGGAATCGAGGAGCGCGCCGACGGGCGGCGCATCTGGGCCGAGCTCGCCGGCGATGGGGTCGAGCACGACGTACGTCCTCCCATCGTGGAGGTCGGCGAGCAGTCGGTCCCGGAGCCGGTGGCCCTGCCCGCCGACTGGGTCACGGTCCGCTTGCCGCGCTGCCCGGTGTACCTCGGGCTCCAGATCGACCAGCGCCTCGACGATCTGGTCCGTGAGCTCCAGCTCATCGACTCCGAGGACGGCCCGACTCCACCGCGCGAGCTCGGCCAGCTCATCGAGCGGCTGGTGACCCGGCCGGCGTTCGCGCGCCACATGGGTCGCCGGACCGCGATGGAAGCGGCCGCGGCAGGGCTGAAGTACGTCGACATCGAGATGACCCTTCCCCGCGAGATGGCGCCCGTGGTCCGTGAGCTGTTGGCCGCCGACAACCTGGCCGACGAGCTCAGCGAGACCCATCATCTGCTGACCCTGCGCTCCACGCCGGAGATGGTGTCGCTGCGGACGTGGTTCACCGAGAGCATCGTCGGTCAGGCGGAGAACGACGCCGACCCGGTGCCGTACGACGAATGGCTCAGGGGTTGAAGACGACTTTCACCATCCCGTCGGCCTTCTCCTGGAACGACTTGTAGGCATCGGGGGCTTCGAGGAGGGGGAGATGATGGGTCGCGAAGGAGTCGACGCCGAGGGGGTCGTCGTCACCCACGAGGAACGGCAGCAGGTCCTCGGTCCAGGCACGTACGTTGGCCTGGCCCATGCGGATGGCGACCTGCTTGTCGAACAGCTGCATCATCGGGAACGGGTCGAGCGCACCGCCGTAGACACCGGCGATCGAGACCGTGCCGCCGCGGCGTACGGCTTCGAAGGCGGTGGTGAGCGCGGCCATCCGATCGACCCCGGCCGTCTGCATCACCGTGCGGCCGGCGGCTCCCGGCATCATCGAGACGAGCTTGGTCATCCCCTCGACGATCGGCGAGCCGTGGGCCTCCATGCCCACCGCGTCGATGACGGCGTCCGCGCCGCGGCCGCCGGTGAGGTCGCGTACCTGCTCGGCGATGTCGCCGGACTCGAGGGCGATGGTCTCGGCGCCGCGCTGCCGCACCCGGGCGAGACGCTCGGGCACACGATCCACGCTGATCACCCGGTGGCCGGCGGCGAGCGCGAAGCGGCTCGCCATGTCGCCGATGGGACCGGCCCCGAGCACCAGCACGGTGCTGTTCGGGTCGGGGTCGGCGTACTGCAGGGCCTGCCACGCCGTCGGCAGCACGTCGGAGAGGAACAGGAACCGGTCGTCGGGCGGACCCTGCGGCACCTTGATCGGCAGCTGGTTGCCGAAGGGAACGCGCAGATACTCGGCCTGCCCGCCCGGAACCTGACCGTAGAGCGAGCTGTAGCCGAAGAGGCTGGCGCCGGTGCCCTGGTCGCGGTTCTGGGTGGTCTCGCACTGTGAGTGCAGGCGGTGCTGACACATCCAGCACGTACCGCAGCTGATGTTGAACGGCACGACGACGCGGTCACCGACGCTCAGGTCCTGGACCGCGGGGCCGACCTCGGCGACGATCCCCATCGGCTCGTGTCCGACCACGTCGCCGGGCGTCATGAACCCGGTGAGCACCTCGTAGAGATGGAGGTCGGAACCGCACAGTCCCGTCGAGGTGATCTCGACGATGATGTCGTCGTCGTCGACGATGTGTGGGTCCGGGACCTCTTCCACCCGGATGTCGCGCCTGCCTTGCCAGGTGACCGCCTTCATGGATGTGCCTCCTTGGGATCGAGTCACCTCTGCGGTACCCCGATCCGGCCCGTCCAGCCCGTCGGGCAGTGCTGAACCCCGCGGAGATGGGTACCGGGGGCGCATCGCACATCTGGCTGGCCGCAGGGAGGGCGTGGACAACATGAAGGTCGTCGTCATCGGCGCGTCGGGGAACCTCGGCACCGCCACCATCCGGGCGTTGACCGCGGACGGCGCGGCCATGGTCGTGGGGGTGGCCCGCAGAGGCCCGAGAGGTCCGCACACCAGCCCGCACGCCTCTGTCGAGTGGCGTGAGGCGGACGTCTCCACGGCCAACCTCGAGCCGGTCCTGGAGGGCGCGGACGCGGTCGTCCACCTCGCCTGGAAGTTCCAGCCGACGCACCGTCCCGAGGAAACCTGGGCCACCAACGCCGTCGGTACGCGGCGGGTGCTCGACGCCGTGGCCCGGGCAGGAGTCCCGGCGCTGGTGTGCGTCTCGTCGGTGGCGGCGTACTCGCCCGTGGACCACGACGACCCGGTCGACGAGACCTGGGAGACCGATGGCGCCTCGGCCGCCGCGTACTGCAGGGAGAAGGCGTACGTCGAGCGGGCCCTGGACGCCTTCGCGTGCAACCACCCCGAGGTCCGGCTGGTCCGGGTCCGACCCGCGTTCGTCTTCCAGCGATCGGCCGCCAGCGAGCAGCGGCGGATCTTCGGCGGCCCCCTGCTCCGGCCCGCCTTCGTGGACCGCCGACGGATCCCGATGGTGCCCGTACCCGCCGGGATCCGGTTCCAGGCGGTGCACGCCGGCGACGTCGGCCGAGCCCTGGCGGCCGCGGCGACGACCGACGTGACGGGTGCGTTCAACCTGGCCGGTCCCGGTGTCATCAGCCGCGACGAGCTCGGCGAGCTGCTGGACGCCCGGACGGTCGAGGTTCCGCCGAACATCGTGCGCCACGGCCTGGACACGGCCTGGCACGCCCGGCTGGCGCCCGTCCCCGGCAGCCTGCTGGAGGCCGTCATGCAGCTTCCGCTGATGTCGACCGCCCGCGCCGAGCTCGAGCTCGACTGGCGCCCGCGCCACACGGCCATGGAGGCTCTCGAGGCGGTGATCTCCGGGATCCCGGAGAAGGCCGGTAGCGACCTTCCGCCGCTACGTCCCTGATCCTGGAGACGTGGTCGTGGCATGGGGGCGATGCTCTCGGGTTACCGGTTGGCATGACGTCACTGAGCTGTCTGATCCTCAACTGCACCCTCAAGCCGTCGCCCGCCGAGTCCAGCTCCGCGCTGCTCGGGTCCGAGATCCTCTCGGCGCTCATGGACCACGATGTGAAGGGCGAGATGGTCCGGGTCGTCGACCACGACGTCCGCTTCGGGGTGAGCACCGACGAGGGTGAAGGCGACGCCTGGCCGGAGCTGCGCGAGCGGATGCTCGACGCCGACGTGCTCGTGCTGGTCACCCCGATCTGGCTCGGCCAGCCCTCCTCGGTGTGCAAGATGGTGCTCGAGCGCCTCGACGCCGAGCTCGGCGAGACCGACGAGCAAGGTCGGATGCTGACCTACGACAAGGTCGCCGGGATCGGCGTCGTCGGCAACGAGGACGGCGCCCACCACGTCACCGCCGAGCTCTGCCAGGCGCTCAACGACGTCGGCTTCACCATCCCGGCCGGCGGGTCGACGTACTGGGTCGGCGAGGCCATGCAGGGCGTGGACTACAAGGACAAGAAACCGACGCCCGAGACGACCGCCGGAACCACCAAGACCCTGGCTCGCAACCTCGCCCACCTTGCCGGGCTGCTGGCTGAGTCGCCCTATCCGGCGTCGTGATGATGGCGTGGAATCACTATCCAGCGCGACGACGGCACGCGGCGGGGTTCTGGCGCAGCTCCACGTTGTCCTTCACGATCCTGCGGTCCACCCAGCTGTTGCGAGCCACCGAGAAGTTGCCCGCGTAGGAGTTCCTGAGCACACGCAGGGAACGCACGTGATTCCCGACGACGCGGAAGTTGTTGCACGCCTTGTTGTCCCGGACCATCAAGGACCCCCGGTTGT